>DAISWV010000248.1:0-2585 GCA_036826195.1 Peptococcaceae bacterium
TATGGTGCTGGGATACGGCCTGCAGTGTCTTTTGAATCTGGCAGCACTTTCCTGCTGGGTGAAGCTGTATATAAAAGCATCGTCCATTCTGCTTCCGGCTGCCGGAAGTGTACTGATGTTAGCCGCGGTGAAACTGGTGACGATATACCATAAAAGCTCTCTGGTTCTGCTTACTGCAATGATGGCAGGGGGATGTATGTATCTGTTTTTTTTATTTTTTACAGGGCAGCTTGCAGCACTGCGCGATGGGAAAGCTGGCGCTGTTTTATGTAATTGGCAGAAAAAAAAGAAATTGCGGTAAAAGCAACATTTTTTGCGGCTGGAATTGTTTCAATGCCTCATTTGTGATAAAATAATTTAGTATGCAGAAATGGAGGTATCACATGACTGAGTCACTGGTAAACTGGTTTACAACGATATTTGCAGATATGCTTCCAGGCGAGCTGGTTGTGTTTCTGCTTTCTATGCTGCCGATTCTGGAATTGCGCGGAGGGCTGATTGCTGCGGCTTTATACGGAATTCCGATTGTGGAGGCAGTGTGCATCTGTTTTGTAGGGAATCTGATTCCGATTCCGTTTATTTTACTGTTAATTCGTCCAATCTTTAACTGGCTGCGGCAGACATCGCTGTTTCGGCCGCTGGTGGAAAAGCTTGAGACAAAAGCTATGGGCAAAAGCGACACCATTCAGAAATACCAGTTCTGGGGGCTTTTGATTTTTGTAGGGATTCCTCTGCCGGGTACCGGTGCATGGACAGGGGCACTGATTGCCTCGATGCTGAATATCAGCATAAAAAGAGCCATGCCTCCGATTGTTCTCGGTTTAGGCATGGCCACAGTGATTATGTGTTTTGTTTCGTATTTTCTGCCGTGGGTGATTACACAGCTGTAACGGCTTGTGTAATTTCGGTAGATACAACGCTTAGTGATGGTCGCAGTCGTGATGATCGCAGGCAATCATGTTGTCTTTCAGTTCGCCGCGCAGCCAGGCTTCTGCAACTTCGCGTACAGGGCCGGAGCAGCCGCGGATTACTTCAATGCCGTTGGAGTTCAGTACATTTTTTGCACCGTCGCCCATGTTGCCGCCTAACATTACCATAACGCCAGCCTGAGCCAGTACAGGTGCGATGCCGGATTTGCAGCCGCAGCCTTCTGGAGAAGCCATGGTTTCTTCTGCAACAATCTGACGATTTTCGATGGTGTAGATGGTGTAGTGGTCACAATGACCGAAATGAGCGTCAATTACGCCGTCACGAGTAGGTAAACAGATTTTCATGATGAATTCCCCCTAAAATATAGTAGATTAATATCTGCCTATATTATAATACAAAGATTGCAGAATTACAATAGTGATTCTGAGTGATTCTGTAAATAACTATGAATACCTGTCATAAGAAAGGATGTGGAATCTATGATACCGCAGAAAAGAGAACAGCATCTGCAGCACTTAACAAAAAAACTGCAGATTGAACTGCATAATCTGGAACAGCTCAGCGTTGCGTTAACGCATCCGTCGTTTCTTTTAGAAAAAGAGGGCAGCCATATTCTGATTAACAACCAGCGTCTGGAGTATTTAGGCGATGCGGTGGTGGATCTGGTAGTTGGTCAGTTCTTATATGAAGAATTTCCGGAAAAACCGGAAGGGGAGCTGACAAAAATGCGTGCGGCTCTTGTATGTGAAGCAAGCCTTGCCAGTGCGGCCCGCCGTGTAGGTTTAGGTGAATATCTGTTAATCGGCAAAGGGGAGCGTGGATGCGGCGGTGCAAATCGCTCGTCGAATCTGGCAGATGCCTGGGAGGCGATGGTAGGCGCCATTTATCTGGAACTGGGCATTGATGCAGTGCGCCCGATTATTTTAAATAATATCCGTCCGGAAATTGCGCTGGTACGCAAAGGGCATTACGGTGATTACAAAACCCAGCTGCAGGAAGAAGTACAGCGTCATAAGGATGATACCGTAAGCTACGAAATTATCCGTGAGGAAGGGCCGGATCATGCCAAAAAATTCACTGCATGTGTACGCATTAATGATGTTGTGCAGGCGGAAGGGGAAGGCAAAACCAAAAAAGAGGCAGAGCAGAACGCTGCATGCCGCACGCTGATTAAGCTCGGTATTATTGAGCAGTAAAGATATTACAGAAATGAGGTGACAAGATGTATTTAAAACGACTGGAAATTCAGGGCTTCAAGTCCTTTGCGGATAAAGTGGAATTTGAATTTCCCAGTGGAATTACGGCAATTGTAGGGCCTAATGGCAGTGGGAAGTCCAATGTGGTAGACAGTATCCGCTGGGTATTAGGGGAACAGAGTGTTAAAAATCTGCGCGGAAGTAAAATGGAGGATGTTATTTTTGCAGGCAGTGATGACCGCAGACCTTTAGGGATGGCGCAGGTATCCTTAACCTTAGATAACAGTGCCCGGATTTTTGACCTTGATTTTGAGGAAGTAACCGTATCCAGGCGTCTGTATCGTTCCGGCGAGAGTGAATATCTGATTAACAAAGCTCCTAGCCGTTTGAGAGACATTCAGGAGCTCTTTATGGATACCGGGCTTGGCCGTGAAGGGCTATCTATTATCAGCCAGGGCA
>DAISWV010000249.1:0-2552 GCA_036826195.1 Peptococcaceae bacterium
ACTAAAAAGTCCAGTTCCGGGCCGTCGTTCATAAAAATCAGGATGCGTTCGGCTTCGTCTTCCAGAGCGTGGAGGAGTTTACGCAGCTGCACAAATTTGTCGCGCTGCTCGCCCACCAGATAAAAGTGGTCGATGTTCGGGTTCATTTTGGCCTCGGCCTCGATTTTTACAACGGCAGGGTCGTGCATATGCTGCAGCAGTAAATCCATGGTTTTACTGCTGGCTGTAGCCGAGAAGGCCGCCAGCTGACGGTCGCGCAGCATGGATTTGATAATATCCACAATGGTCTGCTGGTTGGTGTTGTCTAACAGGTTATCCATTTCGTCAATGATGACGGTTTTAATGGTCTGGCAGTTGATTTTGCGTTTTTTGATTAAATCCAGAATGCGGCCCGGTGTGCCTACAATGAGCTGCGGCTTTTCTTTGAGTTTGGCAATCTGATTGTTAATGTTGGCCTCCCCGATGATGCTCATGGCACCGATGGCAAGATCGGCATCGGCGATAAGCTCCTGCGCCAGACGGTAAATCTGCATAACCAGTTCGTGCGTAGGGGCTAAAACCAGCACCTGGGTCTGTTTGGCCGATGCATCGATTTTTAATAAGGCAGGGCACAGATAGGCCAGTGTTTTGCCGCTGCCGGTGTGGGACTGGCCGATTACATCGCGGCCTTCGGCTAAGAGCGGAATCACCTGCTGCTGAATGGCGGTAGGCTCTGTGATATTCTGTTTTTCAAGCGCGCCGGCAAGGGCGTCGTGGTTTAATAATTCGTGAAAAGACATAAGGGAATCCTCCATCTTGTATGATTCTGATTTGTCTGTATTGTATGAATCAAAGCGATGAATTATTATATCATGAAATCGCTAAAATGTCATCTCACAGAGGTTGACCTTGAGCCATTTGTGGGATAAAATAAAGGGTAACAATACTATCGCAGAAAGGCATTGGAGGTGGCAGGAATGTTTACCGGCAGAAAAATTGTTTTAGAGAAGCCAGCAAAAGAAGATGCATATTACTTCCAGAAATGGTTTATGGATAAAGATTTCCGGCACTGGTACGACAGCTATATGAGCGTATCGCTGGACATGATTGAAGAGGAAATCAGCAACGTGAAGGACATTACCGACCCAAGCGCGGAACGTGTGGACTTTGTTGTAAAAAACAAACGCAACGGCGAACTGATCGGCATTGCGTCTATTAAAGATATCGACCGTCAGAACGGTCATGCGGAAATTGCGCTGGGCATTGCCGATGAACAGAACCGTCGTGCAGGCTTCGGGGTTGACCTGATGATTGTGCTGGCTGATATTCTGTTCTATCACTTTGGCTTTGAAAAATGCTATACCAAAGTGAACGACAACAACCGTCTGGGGCTGAAATCGGCTATGAGTTTCGGTTTTACCGCAGAGGGCAAACTGCGCAAGCACACATTTATCGACGGGCAGTATATTGACCAGTGGATTCTGGGTATCACCAAAGAGGAATATGAGGCACTGGCAATCGTTCCAAAATGGAAATCCCGCGCGTAAGGAGCGGTGTGCCGCTTATGGATTGTATTTCATCATGCATTATGTATCCATGAGCAAAATCGCTTTACAATGCCGCTTTGCTGTGGTATAGTAGGCGAAACAGAAAACCAAATAGCAGTCTTTATTATCAAGAGTGGCGGAGGGACTGGCCCTGTGAAGCCCGGCAACAGCCAGGAATACTGGAAATGTGCTAAATCCTGCAGACTACGGTCTGGTAGATAATGGACGATATCAGAAGTGTAAACAAAAGCCATTTTCTACCCAAAAGAAGATGGCTTTTTCTGTTGTTAATACGATTGTTAATACGATGTCATCTCGAGCGAAACGAAGTGCAGTCGAGAGATCTTTTGTAAATCGTAGGGAGAGGGATCGGCGCAGAAAAACGCGCCAGCCCTGCCCGTTCATTCGTAAGGTATATATTTCAGGAGGCGTTAACTATGGATTTAACAAACTGCAAAAACGGAACTATCTGTATTCAGGGCGGCTGGGAGCCGAAAAAAGGCGAAGCCCGCGTTCTGCCGATTTATCAGAGCACTACATTTGCCTACGAAACCAGTGAGCAGATGGGACGTTTATTTGATTTAGAAGACAGCGGCTTTTTCTATACCCGTCTGCAGAACCCTACCACCGATGCGGTAGCGGCAAAAATCGCAGCGTTAGAAGGCGGTGTGGCAGCGATGCTCACATCCTCCGGGCAGGCGGCAAACTTTATGGCGGTGCTGAATATCTGTGAAACCGGCGATCATTTAATCTGCTCCAGCGCGGTATATGGCGGCACCTTTAACCTGCTGGGCGTTACTCTGCAGAAAATGGGCATTGAATGCACCTTCGTAGACCCGGATGACACCGAGGAAAACCTGGCAAAAGCCTTCCGCGAAAATACCAAATGTGTAGTGGCGGAAACAATCGCAAACCCTGCCTTAACGGTACTGGATATTGAAAAATTCGCCCGTCTGGCACACAGCCACGGGGTTCCGTTAATTATCGATAACACCTTTGCAACACCAATCAACTGCCGTCCAATTG
>DAISWV010000250.1:0-2489 GCA_036826195.1 Peptococcaceae bacterium
CATTATGGCAATGGCGTTTATGCTGTGTGACCATTTATGGGGTACTATTGTACCAGGGAATGACTGGCTAACCTGTATCGGGCGTATATCGTTTCCGATTTTTGCATTTATGATTGTAGAAGGGTATTTTCATACCAGTAATCTGAAAAAATACGTAAAACGACTGTTTATATTTGCCATTTTATCGGAAATTCCATTTAACCTTGCCATGGGAAGCAGTGTGTTTTATCCGATTCATCAGAATGTGCTGTGGAGTTTTCTGATTTCTATCGGGCTGATTCATTTAAACGAAAAAGCGCGAAAAACCGGTAAACTGTGGATACGGCTTGCTGTGGGCTGCGGAACGGTTCTATTCGGCTATCTCATCGGCATTCTCACCATGGTGGATTTTTACCATGCCGGTATTTTAACGGTACTTGCCTTTTACTTTTTCCGCACTCGGAAATGGTGGGGCTATATCGGCCAGTTTATGTGCCTGTGGTATATTAATATGGAACTGCTGGGCGGTTTCGGCTATGAGGTTGTTCTGTTCGGAACCACATACTTTTTTACCCGGCAGGGGCTGGCGCTTCTGGCTCTTATCCCGATATGGCTTTACAAGGGGCGGCAGGGGCTTCATAATAAACCGCTGCAGTACTTTTACTATGCCTTTTACCCGGTGCATCTTCTGATTCTAGGATTATTAAAAATGTTTTAAATATTGCAATACATTACAATCCTCTGCTTCGGCAGGGGATTTTTTATGTGGTAGATGCTGCGCGGCGGTGCTATAATATTCTTAACAAACGAACGCTGAGGAGGAATACGTATGGCAGTAGTAAATGAACCGAAAATTAAAAATCCGTTAATCGTGGCAATCCGTGAACAGCTGGAGCATCGTGCATTATGGATGTATTTACTGTGCGATGAGGCAAAGAAAAAAGGGCTGGATTCCAGCGAATATGCACCGGCAGCCATTCGCAGATGCGGGCTGTATCAGGGGGCAGGCTTACGTGAAAAAGCAGGCGGCTCTGATTCCTTAAAAGGGCTCAGAAAAACATTGTTTACCAAACCGGCTCAGTGGGTATTTGAGATGGATATTAAACAGTGCAACGATGATCATCTGGATATTGATTTCCACTATTGTCCACTGGTAAAAGCATGGCAGAAACAGGGCTGCAGTGATGAAGAAATCCGTATTCTGTGCGATCAGGCCATGTGCGGTGATAGAGGAATTGCAGAAAGTTTTGGTGCAGAGCTGCAATTGCCTGCAACCATTGCAAATGGTGATGGCATCTGCAAAATTCGCTTTATGCGTAAAAAATAGGAGGCTTGTTATGCGTAAAAATTTTGGTGCAAAACCGATGCTTTACCCGATGCCGGTACTGGTAATCGGCAGTTTTGATGAAAACGGTATTCCCGATGCCATGACCGCAGCCTGGGGCAGCATTGCTGATATGAACCAGATTGCGATATATATCAGTGCCGGGCATAAATCGATGAAAAATATTTTACACGCAAAGGCTTTTACCGTAAGTATGGCGGATGAGGCGCACCTGGTTGAGGCTGACTATGTAGGTATTGTATCGGCTAACGATGTGCCCGATAAAGTGGAAAAAGCAGGGCTTCATGCCGTAAAAAGCGAGCTTGTGAACGCGCCGCTGTTTGAGGAATTTCCATTCAGTCTGGAATGTAAGTTAGTAAGTTACGATACTGAGAGCGAACTGGCCGTGGGTGAAATTGTGAATGTAAGTGCCGATGAACGGATTCTGGATGAAAACGGCAATATCGATTTAACAAAAATGAATCCGCTTACCTATGATGCGGTGCATCATGTGTATCGC
The DNA here is from genome assembly GCA_036826195.1 of Peptococcaceae bacterium. Classification (GTDB taxonomy): domain Bacteria; phylum Bacillota; class Peptococcia; order Peptococcales; family Peptococcaceae; genus UBA7185. The sequence goes on from DAISWV010000250.1 coordinate 1,824, forward strand.
GGACTGGGTGAAGTTCTGGGCTATGCGTTTAAAGACGGCGCAAAGCTGAAATAATGCGGCATGAATAAACAGGAACTCTATGCGTTTTTAGATGCAAAACAGATTGCGTATTTTAAAGTGGAGCATCAGCCGGTTTACACTGTGGAGGAGGCAGAGGCACTGCATTTGCCCCATCCCGAAGCCGGCGCAAAAAATCTGTTTCTGCGCGATGACAAAAAGCGGAATTATTATCTGTTCACCGTGCGGGATGCCCTGCCGGTGAACCTCAAAACCCTGCATGCAAAAATCGGCTCACGACGATTAAGCTTTGCATCCGAAGAGGACTTAATGCGCTCCATGAAGCTGATAAAAGGAGCCGTTACACCCTTTGGCGTGTTAAACGATGAAACCTGCTCCGTGCAGGTGTATATCGATGAATACTTTCGCGGAAAGATGATCTCCGTGCATCCAAACGAAAACAATGCCACCGTGTATCTGGAAGCCGATGTGCTGATGGAAATTCTGCGTGAACACGGCAATGCGGCAAGCTATATTGATTTAGAAGAATAAAAAAGAATCCCGGATAATCTGTGCCTTCAGATACTCCGGGATTTTTTGTGCGGATTTACGTCATTCTTTGTACACAAATGCGTTTGCCTATATGTGACAGTGTTATGCGTTTACAAG
>DAISWV010000251.1:0-2475 GCA_036826195.1 Peptococcaceae bacterium
CAGGGTCGTAAATATTTTTATCTGACTGATCATCATGATTTTGATTATCCGGTTGGTGAAGACGGGCGTGATTTTCAGCTGCCGCGAGAAGATTATACTCTGCGTCTGGAACAGCTGCGTGATGCATATAAAGATAAAATTGAATTGCGCATTGGTGTAGAAATGGGATTGATGGCACATATTGCGGATAAGATTAATGATTATGTCTCAGGTTATCCATTTGACTTTGTGATTGGTTCGTCTCATCTGGTGCGTGGACAGGATCCCTACTATGCTGAATATTATGAGGGCAAAACAGAACGGCAGGCTTATGAGGAATACTTCCTGTCCATTCTGGAAAACGCAAAAGCGCTGGACTGCTTTCATGTATATGGGCATTTGGATTACGTGATTCGCTATGGTCCGAACAAAGATGCATTTTATGATCCGATGGATTATTACGATGTGTTCAAAGAACTGCTGCAGGTGATTATTGATAAAGGCAAAGGGATTGAAATCAATACCGGCAGCATGTATAAAGGGTTCCGATATCCGCATCCACATCAGACCGTATTAAAAATGTATCGTGAACTTGGTGGTGAAATTATCACCATCGGCAGCGATGCCCATGTGCCGCAGTATGTAGGCTATGGTTTTGAACAGACAGAAGCACTGTTAAAACAGTGCGGTTTCAGCCATTACACATTGTTTAAACATGGAAAACCGCAGCAGATTGCATTTTAGGAGGACTTCGATGGAAACCATTACAAAAGAAGCCTGGATGCAGGCATTGTTACAGATAAACGAAGGTGCTCGTTTAAATCAGCTGATGAGTATTATGACTGGCGGACAGATTCAGAACGTGAACTGGCTGAATGATGGATCAGAGAATGCATCTGAACAGGCTGAATATCTTCAGGATGCACTGGAATCTGCCGGCGTGGAAAGTCATTTTGTCATTCCTGCTGAAAAGTGGCAGGCCGCAGGCCTGATTCATACCGATGAAGGCCGTACAGGACTCCTTGTAACAGCAGCTTATGCACAGCAGGAGGATTTTCATCAGGCTGCTCTGCAGCACAAATTGCAGTGGCTTCAGCAGATGCTTCAGCTGAACGATTTTCCAATTCGTCTGCTGCTGTTAGCGTTTAGCCGTGTACCGGATACAGAGGAATTGGAGCAGACAGGTATGCTGGAAACCTGGCAATGGGAAGAACTTTTAGAAAGCGGTGTGCAGATGGCAACTGGACAGCAGGCAAGTATTGCTGAACTTTTAATTCTGCCGATGGTGGCATACCCAACTTGGATAAAATAAACGGGATACGGTGGTATTCCGTAACTCAATAGAGCAAATTTCTGTATACACTCCTGTATTTTGCAGGAGTGTTTTTTTTATTCTGGATAGATTTCATCGTTCTGTTGCGAAATAATAAGTGTAAGCAGTAATTTCTGTTGGCCGACAGAGTAAAAGAAGGGATAACCATGAGAATCACAGAGAAGAACTTTATTACAAGGCTGCGCCGAAAAGATGAAAAGGCACTGAACTATATAGTAGAACAGTATGGCGGATTGATGTATGCCATTGTGCGAAAACAGCTGATACATTTACCAGATATGCACGAAGAGTGTATCAATGATGTACTGCTTGCTATCTGGCAGCATATTGACCGTTATGATGAGAGCCGCAGTTCCTTTTCCAGCTGGCTTGCAGCAGTGTGCCGCTATAAGGCTATTGACTGTCGGCGGAGATGGCTGCACAAAATGCAGGAACAGCCTCTGGAGGATGTCATCTGGATGGAGGATGCCAGAAGCCGTGCGGAACTATTAGAACAGGAAGTGTTTGAGGAAACCGAGCAGATATTATCTTGTCTTAAAGAAGATGATCGCAGCCTGTTTCGTCAGATATTTTTAGAAGGCGTACCAGTGGAGGAAGCGGCACAGCAGTTTGGTATTAGCCGAAGCAATGTGTACAACCGGGTAAGCCGCGGCAAAAAACAGATTCGCAAGCTTTATTCAGAAAATAGAGAGGAGCATACGCAATGAGAAACATATATGATTTACTGAACGATGTGGAAACCAGTCTGGATGATTATGATGTAACGCCATTGAGCAATCTGGAACAGAAACGATTACAGAACATGACGAAACGCATTGCTGGAAAACAGAAATATAATGGTAGATGGCTGGGTGCGGCTTGTGCAGCAGTTTTTGCAATAGGAATAGTGGTACTGGCACCTGCCGATTCGCCGGTATATGCAGCAAAGGAGAATGTATCCTATCATATCAGCCGGTTTATGCGGATTGAGCGTAATCTGGATGAATATACCGAGGTGATTGGTACAGCACAGTCGGATAATGGCTATACGATTCAATTAAACGAAGTGATTTTAGACAGGAATACGCTTCTGGTTAGCACTAATATTTACAGCGAAGATGAGTCTGGTAATCTAGTAGAAGAATTGACTATGGGTATTCCAATGGGGGATCTATATATTAATG
>DAISWV010000252.1:0-2453 GCA_036826195.1 Peptococcaceae bacterium
GATACCACCAGTTGTTTCATATTTTCAATAATCTGTTCATAGATAGGCTTTCGGCTTTTATAGTCAATCAGTATCATCGCCTCACTCCTTTCTTTTACGATCTTTATAGTGATTTTTCTCCTCTGTACTGTGTGTATTATTTGGGATAGCACACTTATTATTATATACTGAGTTCTGTATTTGTCAACAGAATTATTCCAAAATAGAAAAATGCCCGGAAAAACGAAGCCATCTTTGAAACTTCTGTCTTTCCGAGCATTTTTTATTGTTCATTACGGATATGTATTTGCCATATGATCCTGCTGAAATCATATGGCGTATTTTATTGGAGACGAAAAAAAGAATTAATCGTTACAAATTACTGGACAGGAACCCTCTGTAACACCTTTCTGCTGCAGAATCTGATCCATGCTTTCGTTATTGCCCAGATATTTTTTACGCATGATAAAGAAGAATACCACGCCTAAGCCAGTCCATACTGCCAGTGCAACGCGAGATTCAAAGGACAGGAACCCTGGCATGCCAGGCACCAGTAAAAGGCTTAAGAAGAACAGACCTGCCAGTGTACCCAGCATACCGATAAAGCTTCTGCCTTTGTTTCCAGCTTTCCATGCTAATACTGCTGCGGCAGCAGTTGTATAGGTAAACGCCAGAGAGGCACCCACCGATGTCATATCAACAATCCAGTTTAATACTTCACGGCCAAACCATGGTGCAATCAGAGAAATTGCCATAACAAACAGGATAGATTTTTTTGGTGTCCCGTATTTTGGATCAATCTCTGCAAAAATAGAAGGCAGTGCATTTACCTGTGCCATTGCATATAATAAACGGCTTGTAGACAGATAAAACGCATTCATACCGGAAACAACGGCGCAAAGCATAGCAACACCTACCAGAATCAGACCTGGTTTACCCATAACCATCTCAATAACCATGCCAGTCGCCCAGAATGGATTCTGTGCTAATAAATCCTGCCATGGCATTACAATAGCAGTAACTGTGTTAACACAAATGTATAATAAAGATGCCACTAATACAGCAGAAACCATTAAGAACAGCGATTTTTTAGGAGAGAAGCTGTATTCTTCTGCTGCCTGTGGAATACAGTCAAACCCGATGAAGGCCCATGGAGTCATTGCTACAACCGCAAAAATACAGGAGAATGTTGTTTTTCCACCTTCATTCTGAAAAGCAGGTAATAAATTGCTGAAATCATGACATTTCACTAAAACACATACAGTAACCAGCAAAATTGCTGCAATCAGAATCAGAGAAACAGCTGTCTGCAGCATGCCGGAACCTTTTACGCCTTTGATATTCAGATACGCCAGCGCAATCAGAAATACAGAAGCTATAGCAATTTCGCCAGCATAAACTTCCCAGCCGGCAATGGTGTACAGCGTACCAACCTGAATAAAACCAGGGAAAAGATACCGGCTGATTAACCCTACTGCTGTTGCATTCAGTGGAATCAGCGACCAGTAAGCAAGAATCAGCGCCCAGCCGCAAATAAAACCATGCACTTTACCAAATGCTGAATCGGCATAAACAAATTCACCACCGGAAACCGGAAACTTCTGAATCAGATAACCATAACTTAAACTGATGAGAATTACAATACTTGCGCCAAGCAGCATCCCAATCGCCATCCCTAACGGGCCAGCTTTCGGAAGGAATGCATTCCCCGGCAAAACAAAACAGCCCCAGCCTACAATGGCACCAAGTGCGAGCCCCCATACATCAATAGGGCTCAATTCTTTCTTAAAACCTTGTTCTTGTGACATAAGAACCTCCTGAAAATAAAAAAAGTGTGTTCTGCAGCATTCCGCTCGAACACACATAGATTTCCAGGCAGGATTCCAAAAAATCGCGCCAAAATAATACATACCGTTACTTCAAAATTCAGGCTGTCTATAGTTTCATGGTGCTATCTTGTAACGGTATCAAAATATTCTACATTCCCGTGATGTTCAAACATGATGTCTTTTGCAGAATTGTCAATCATGATTATATAAAATTAATCGTTAGATTGCAATTGTCCCTATCCTAAATCTTTTTGGCTCCTAGCACATTTTTAACAAGTATGATATCTGAACGACTATACGAACTGTATTCAACTATGGCTGTTTACAGTTTTCTGATGCAATTACTGCAATTTTTTCATCAATGATAAATTCCGGGCAGCCCATGAATCCAGGAGCCACTTCGTATTCATCAAAAACAATCACCAGCTTCCCATCCTGGTTAATGTAAAAATTCTGATCAGCGGCAATGTGTTCAAAATTGTCTTCTGGAACTTCACAATTCAGATTGTATACTACATTTTCATTAGCTTTCATTTGCTCTGCCATCTGCAACTTAATATCCTCACTGATTGCTGTTATATAATCAGTTTCCGGCAGGAATAAATCAGCCAGCTGCACATACTGGCCGGATTTTTTATCCAGATT
>DAISWV010000253.1:0-2419 GCA_036826195.1 Peptococcaceae bacterium
ACATATATACGTCGCCGGTGCCGACTTCGTGTACCGGCAGTTTTTTTGCCATAGCGATTTTGGCCGCCAGCGATACACAGTGGCAAGGGTAAAGTTCTTTCAGATTCAGCGATTCCAGATAAGCAATGGTCTCGTGCAGGCGGTCATCCACGTCAAATAAATGAAAGCCTCCGATAATGCGCACAACTGGTTTATTGTCGAATAATTGCTGTGCGTATCGACAGATATTGCAGATGCCGCTGTGAGAGCAGCCAGTAATAATAGTCAGGCCGTCGCTTCCGCAAAATACCAGTGCAGTGTCATCCAGCAGGGTATCGGGCTGGATTATATTGTCGTTTACTGTAAAACTATTGGTGATGCTTTTATTTTCAAAGGGAAAATGCCGTGGAATTTCTCCCAGAAACCAGAGGTTCGGGGAAAGCTGTACCGGCTTGGTGGAAAGCTGCAAAGTACAAAGCTTAGTTAGTTCTTCGGCTGTGTACGGCGCACCAATATCCTCTTTTAAATCGGCGTGCTGTACGTATTTTGGCCATAGCGCCGCCGGATGTGCCAGGATAGTCTTATCCTTCAGCAGATTATTTTCGTCAAGCACAGTGAGGCCTCTAGTGTGGTCGTTATGCCCGTGGGAAAGTGCAACAAGCGGTGTGAGGGACAAATCAATGCCGAGAGTTTCTGCATTTTTCAAAAATACATCGCTGTAGCCGGCATCCAGTAAAAGCTGCTGACCGTTATCCTCCACATAAAAGGAGAGAGCTGGTTCTCCAAGGAGATAGCGATCGATTATAGTGTAGTTATCACATAAGACGGTTAATTTCACAGCAGTTATTCTCCTTTCGGCAGCATGGCTGCCATCTTTTTTAAGCGAAGCAGCGCTTCGGCGAGGGTGTCCTGTTCCCGTGCAAAATGCAGCCGGATTAGATGGTTTACCGGTTCGCGGAAAAAGCTGGAGCCCGGAACCGCAGCAACACCAATGGTTTCTGTCATCCATTCGCAGAAGGCTAAATCGCTCCAGCCTTCAAATTGCGGGAGAGCCAGCCAGCGGGAAATATCCACCATTACATAATAGGTGGCCTGGGGTACATTATGGGAAATGCCCAGAGCATCCAGACCATCCAGAAAATACTGACGCTTTTCGGTATAGGTTTCCTGCAGGCTGTTATAATACGACTGGGGGAATCCAAGTGCGGTTACGACCGCTTCCTGCAATGGTGCAGGCGCCCCTACTGTGAGAAAATCATGTACTTTTCGGCAGGCATCACAGATTTCTGCCGAAGCGATTAAATAGCCGAGCCTCCAGCCTGTAATGGAATAGGTTTTACTGAAGGAATTACAGGTGATGGTGCGTTCCCGCATACCGGGCAGAGAAGCCATCGGGATATGTTTAAACGGTTCGTAAATAATATGTTCGTATACTTCATCTGTAATGACGAAGGCATCATAGCGTATAGCCAGTGCCGCAATGGCTTCCAGCTCTGTGCGGCTGAATACTTTGCCGCACGGGTTGGACGGATTGCAAAGTACCAGCGCTTTAGCGCCTGCTTCAAAAGCCTGTTCTAAAAGCGTAATGTCAAACTCGTAAGATGGCGGCACCAGCGGAATGAAGACAGGTTCTGCACCGCACAAAATGGTATCAGCCATGTAGTTTTCATAAAATGGCGAAAAAATTGCAACCTTGTCGCCCGGATTGCAGACGGTCATCATAGCGCACATCATGGCTTCCGTGCTGCCGCAGGTTACCAGAACCTCATCTTCGGCGGAAACCGGATAGCCGAAAGCCGGAGTGACTTTTCGGGCAATTGCCTCGCGCAGATTATCGGCGCCGTAGGTGACGGAATACTGGTGCGGGCCGTCATCGGCAATGGTTTTTAACGTATCGGTTAACGCTTTTGGCGGTGGAAAATCAGGGAATCCCTGAGAAAGATTAATAGCACCGCAGGCATCGCTGATGCGGGTCATACGGCGAATGACCGAGTCGGTGAACAAGTGAATTCTGTTGCTCATTTGAGGCATAAGCACCCCTGCCTTTCAATAAATAACTTGCATCTTTCGGTTGCAAAAGACTTGATTGTTATTTAGTATAAGGGAAAGAGGCAGAGATGTAAAGTTCTGCGATTTTGCTGTCAAGTGGCAGATAAAAAAATATGCTGCAGCACTAAAAAATACTTGCGGCAGTTGCTTGACGAACCGTATGCCAAGTGCTAATATACAAAACTGTAACTTACCGGTGCAATGCCGGAAAAGCAGTACAACCGCCCCTTGTGACGGGGCATTTTTTGTGCCGGAAATAAAAATCAGATTTATGGAATCTATTTCGACAACAAAATAGAATTTATAATAATTATGTGCATCTGCACAATAAAAAGGAGTTGGATTTTGTGCCACTGAGTATTATTGGTGAAATTAAACATATTGCTTCTGT
>DAISWV010000254.1:0-2418 GCA_036826195.1 Peptococcaceae bacterium
TCTGTGCATTTCCATCCAGCTCCTGCTGCATCTCTTCTCTGCTCAGCTGCGGCATATGCGGATGACTCACACTGTGCATGGCAATTTCGTGTCCGGCATCGGCAATTTTTTTCGCCATGTCCGGATAATCCTCCAGCCAGATATTGGTCAGAAAAAACGTTGCTGTTACCTCGTATTTTTTCAGTATATCCAGAATTTTTTCTGTTCGTTCACATCCCCATGCCGCATCAAAGCTAATCGCCAGTTTCGGCTCCTCTGTTTCTACAAAATAAATCGGTACCAGTCTTTGCTCTTCCGCAGCCGTTTCTGCAGCATCCTGGCTGATTGCCCCCATTATCCAGCCTGCAACGATACCGGCCAGCGCAATCAGCATCACCAGAATGGTAAGCCCTCGCGTTATCTGTTTGTATCTCATCACGCACACACTCCTTTGCTTCAGTGTATGCAGGAACCGATGGCTGCGTGCTGCTTTTGTATAAAAAAGGAGCCGTCCTGGCAAGACGACTCTACAAGGGGGAATATAAAGAGATTATGGAACTGCTATCCTGTACCACGTTTACAGGATAGCAGATTTTCCTGTTGCAATGGTCAAGAAAATGTCAAGGATATATCCGCATTTTATCGATTTACCCCACATGTTCTTCCAGTATCTGTTTTAATGCAGCAGCGCTGCTGGTATGACATCGCACAACATTGATTTTTTTGCGCTTCGCTTCGGCAACTGCACAGTTCACCATACGATGAGAAACGGTATTGGTAAACAGCACTACCATATCCGGACTGCCGATTTTCTGTTCCAGGTTTTTAGGCACCTGCGTAAACACTTTTGCCTTATAGTTATACTGTTCACAAATTTCTCTATACTTGCAGGCCATACAGTCATGGCCTCCGATAATTACCAGTTTGCTCATTCGGATTCTCCTCTCGCGCGTTTTTATTGAATTGCGGTATCGTGTATCGCCGCTTCTAAAACAGATTAGATATTTTTATTTGCATATGCTAACTTATGGCGAAAAATTTTTCTGGTCAGGCATGCACTGCCCAACCAGAAAAATGAAATGTTCTACTATTACAGCTGCATTTATTACACCTGCATTGGATTCTGCGTCTGCATGGAAGTCTGGCAGCTGCAGCTTCCTTTGACGCCTTTGCATCCGGAGCATCCGCTGCATCCACCGCAGCAGCCTCCTGTTTTCATATCTTTATATAAGCTTCTGACTGCCAGTGCAAACATAGCTGCCAGCACCAGAGAAGCAATTACAGTTCCCATTTTAAAACTCCTTTCTGCAGATTCTTCTGAATCCAGTTATATTAAAATCCCATCATGGTGCCGATCTGATAAATCAGGAAGGCTACAATCCATGCAAAACCGCACTGGTACGCGATGGTAGCTAATGTCCATTTCAGAGAGTTCATTTCTCTGCGGATAGCACCAATTGCTGCAAAGCAAGGCGCGCACAGCAGGTTAAATACCATAAAGGCATAAGCACTTGCCATTGTGAAATACTGCGGAATCACAGCCAGCAGAGATGGATCATCTTCTGCCACTTCCCCAATTGCATACGCAATCCCTAATGTTGCAACTACAACTTCTTTTGCAACCAGACCGGTAATCGCTGCTGCGGTTGCTTCCCAGGTACCGAAGCCCAGAGGCGCAAAGATCGGAGCAATAAAACCAGCCACTACTGCCAGCATGCTGTCAGCGGTATCCTCTACCAGTTCAAAGCCGAAGCTGAAGGACTGCAGGAACCAGATGATGGTGCAGGCAACGAAGATAACTGTACCGGCTTTTTTAATAAATGCTTTGCCGCGTTCCCACATGTGAATCACAACGCCTTTAAAGCTTGGCACATGATAAGGAGGCAGCTCCATTACAAACGGAGCAGGATCGCCCTGGAATGGTTTTAAGCGTTTTAAGAACAGGCAGGAGAAGATAATCGCCGCCATACCTACAAAGTATGCAGATGGAGCAACCCAGCTGCTTTCCGGGAATAATGCACCTGCAAACAGGGCAATAATCGGCAGTTTTGCACCACAAGGAATAAAGGTTGTGGTCATGATTGTCATACGACGGTCTTTTTCGTTTTCGATGGTACGGGTAGCCATAATCGCAGGTACCCCGCAGCCGGTACCGATTAACATCGGAATAAAGGATTTACCGGACAGACCGAATTTACGGAAGATTCTGTCAAAAATAAATGCAACACGAGCCATATAGCCGCAGTCTTCCATTAAAGAGAGGAAGAAGAACAGAATCATCATCTGCGGTACAAATACAAAGATAGAGGTTAAACCGCCAATGATACCGTCAATGCACAGGCTGATGAGCCATTCTGCTGCGCCGATACCCACTAACAGGCCTTCCACGCCGCCGCCGATCCAGCCAAAGAACTCTTCTACCCAGCCGATGGTCCAGTC
>DAISWV010000255.1:0-2406 GCA_036826195.1 Peptococcaceae bacterium
TAGGAAGGCTATGCGATGAAAAAAGTAATGTGTGTATTTGGTACCCGTCCGGAGGCAATTAAAATGGCACCGGTGGTAAAAGCCATTGAACAGAATGAAAACCTGCAGAGCGTTGTAACCGTAACGGCACAGCATCGTGAAATGCTGGATCAGGTTCTGCAGCTGTTTCAGATTACACCGGATTATGACCTGAACCTGATGAAACAGGGACAGACGTTAACCGATATCACAGCAGGTGTTCTGCGTGGTTTAGAGGATATTTTAAAGGCGGAACAGCCGGATCTGGTGCTGGTGCATGGTGATACCACCACAACGTTTGCTGCGGCACTGGCGGCTTTTTATCAGCAGATTCCAGTGGGCCATGTAGAAGCAGGGCTGCGCTCCGGCAATATGCTTTCTCCATATCCGGAAGAGGCAAACCGCAAACTGACCGGCGTGATGACCGGGCTGCATTTTTCGCCGACACCGGAATCCCGTCAGAACCTGCTGCGGGAAAATGCGGATGATGAGAAAATTTTTGTAACCGGCAATACTGTTATTGATGCACTGCTGGCTACCGTAAAAGAGGAATATTCTTTTGAAGATGCTGATTTACAGAATCTGCTGGATGGCTCTTCTAAAAAAGTGCTGATTACAGCTCATCGCCGTGAAAATCAGGGCGAACCAATGAAACATATCTTCCAGGCAGTGCGCCGTCTGCACGAAACTCTGCCGGAAGTGGAATTTATCTTCCCGATTCATAAAAATCCAAAGGTAAGGGAACTGGCAGCGCAGATTCTGGGCGATTTAGCACGTGTGCATATTATTGAGCCGCTGGATTACGAACCGTTTGCCAATGCTATGGCTCGTGTGGATTTAATTATGACCGATTCGGGCGGTCTGCAGGAGGAAGCGCCTGCACTGGGCAAACCGGTTCTGGTGCTGCGTGATACCACCGAGCGTCCGGAAGCAGTAACAGCCGGCACCGTTGAGCTGGTGGGCACAGACGAGGATTTAATCTACAATACTGCGCTGACACTGTTAACCGACGATGCGGCATACGCAAAAATGGCCAATGCGGTGAATCCTTACGGCGATGGCAAAGCCTGCGGACGTATTACTGCAGCGATTGAATATTATTTTGGTATGCGCGGGGAACGTCCGGAAAACTGGATGTAAAACCACAACAGACATAATAAATATTTATTAAGTTATAGGCAGAATGAATGGAATTTTTGTTGTGTTGTGTGAAATTTTTTAGTAAAATAATACTATGAGATGTATGAATTGAGGTGGCATTGTGCCAATCAGACCTGGTAGATATTCGGGCCGCGATTATTTTGGACTGGCTTTAAGCTTTACGATTACAATGCTTGTCAGCATCGTGATAACCGCAGGAATCGGTAATTGGCTGGATGAAAAGCTGGGAACGCCGGGTATTTTCTGGCTGTTTGGTATGCTGGGCGGTATTTATTCCGGGTTTCATCTGTTTATTGAACAGATTGAGCAGATGGAAAATCCTATCGATCCAGATGAACGGGCGCCGAAAGACTGGTAAATAAGTGTACAGAATACAAGCTATAAAAAATTAGAAGTGGCAGGAAAGGGATAAATATGCTAGAATCTGTATTGTTTTCAGGTGTTATTGGATTCGTATGGGGGCTGGCGATTAGTGCGCTGAGCAATTTTCTCACCTGGAGAACGCTGAATCGGCCAAAAGGGGTTATGAGTACTCTGATTTTTGTAATCCGCTGGCTGCTTCTGATTCTTGCAATGGCTGTCGTATATAAAAACACGGCAATGTTAATTGGTACAGCTTTAGGTTTGCTGACGATAAAAAATATAATTTTTGTGAAAAACCTACATACTTTAATACGAACACGAAAGGGGTGAAATGAATGTTTCTGACAAATATTGCGTATGCTGCCGATCATGGACATTCTGCGCCGCTGTTTTACATCGGGCCGCTGGAGGTAACAAGCGAAATTACCACTATGTGGGGTGTTATGGCACTGATTCTGATTGTTAGTTTCCTGGGCACCAGAAATATGAAACGTATCCCGTCCGGACTTCAGAACGTTCTGGAGATGGGTGTTGAAATGTATGAAAATTTCTGGACCGATATTCTGGGCAAAAAACGTACAAGAGAACTGATGCCGTTCCTGGCAACATTCTTTATCTTAATCCTGTGTTCCAACTACACCGGTTTACTGCCGCTGGCTGGTACACTGCCGGGTTTAAAACCGCCTACCAGTAATGTAAGCACAACTGCCGGTCTGGCAATTGTTGTATTCTTCCTGGTTCTTTACTACAATCTGAAGGTGCAGGGCCCGATTGGTTATATTAAACATCTGATTGGTCCTATGCCGGCTATTTCTTTCTTAATGCTGCCGCTGAACATTGTAGAACAGTTTACACGTCCGCTGT
>DAISWV010000256.1:0-2405 GCA_036826195.1 Peptococcaceae bacterium
TGATTCAGGACAAAGAAGTTATGTTTGAAGACAAAAAATTCGCCTGTCTGGATGCTGGCTTTGCGCCAAATGAAAAAGTTGACGTGGTAATCCGTCCGGAAGATTTGGATATTGTACCGAAAGATCAGGGCAAGCTGAAAGGCGTTGTAAAATCGGTACTGTTTAAAGGAGTTCACTACGAAACCATCGTAGAAACCCGTTCCGGTACCAGTATTACCGTAACCATGCACGTATCCGAGGATAAACCGGTAGTAAACACCGAGGCCAAAGAAAAAATGAGTGCCAACGATTTTTATCTGGACTTAGAAGATATTGCCGAACTGACAGAAGCGGATATCATTGCCCGTGCTGATGCCCAGGCGTGGGATTCGGAAAGCGAAGACTGGATTTCCATCAATAAAGTGGAATATGAAATCGAACCGAAAATCGGTACCTATCCGGTAACCTTCTCTACAAAAGCGGGGACCATGGTATCGGCGCATATGTTTGTGCGTGAAGCAAACCGTATTGCCAGCAAGGAATACGAAGAAGAAATCTACGCAGTGAATTTCTTCAAAAAAGTAGATGAAATCAAAGAAAGTATGGCGCTGGATACCGACCTGAAAACATGGGCCAATGCTTCTGCATGGAGCCTGGAAGATGGCGTTATGGTAGAGATTACCGATGTGGTTTACGATTTCGATCCGGAAACCATTGTACCTGGCGACTATAAAGTAACCTTTAAGACAGAAGGTTATGAATATATGATCGATACAACAGACAAACATGAAGTGGGTGAAGAAGTAGGGTTGCTGTTTGGCCCTGAAGATATCCACATCATGTCGCGGAAGGGGAGTTACTGATTATGAAACAGTTCCGCCGTATGGCCTACCCTTACATCTTCTGGAGTGTCATCATGATTATTCTGCCGATGCTGTTAATCGTCATGTATGCATTTACCCAGAAGGGCAATGATGTATTAACCTTTAAGGTAACGTTAGACAACTTTATCCGCTTTTTCAGCGATCCTATTTTTATGGATGTACTGAAGCGCTCTATGTGGGTGGCAGTACTTACTACGGTTCTTTGTCTGGTGCTGGGCTATCCGGTAGCCTATATTATCGCGCAGGCAGAAGGACGCAAAAAAGTGATGCTGGTGCTGTTAATCACGATTCCAATGTGGATTAATATGCTGGTGCGCACCTATGCATGGGTAGGGATTCTGCAGGATAAAGGGCTTATCAACACCATTCTGGGCTTCTTTGGCATCGGGCCAATCAGCCTGATTTACACAGACTTTGCAGTAGTGCTGGGTATGGTGTATAACTTTATTCCGTTTATGATTCTGCAGATTCATACCGCTTTGAGCAAGCTGGACAAGAGCTATCTGGAAGCAGCCAGCGATTTAGGTGCCAACAAACTGCAGTCGTTTCTGAATATCACCCTGCCGCTTTCTCTGCCGGGGGTTATCAGCGGGATTACGCTGGTATTCCTGCCTGCGGTATCCAGCTTCTTTATTCCAAAGATGCTGGGCGGCGGTCAGTACGTGTTAATCGGTAATGTTATCGAATCCCAGTTCCTGACTTCCGGCAACTGGAACTTTGGTAGTGCTATCTCGCTGATTATGGCGGTTATCATTCTGATTTCCATGTACATCACGAAAAAACTGGACAAAACCGGTTTAAATGAAGGGGGGAAATAGCAGATGAAAGAGTCGAAAAAAATTCTCTCGAAAATCTACATGGTACTGATTATCGCATTCTTCTATCTGCCGATTCTCTACACTGTAGTGTTTTCCTTCAATTCTGGACGTTCTCTGACTCGCTTTGACGGGTTCTCTCTGCGCTGGTATGAAAAAATGTTCAGCGATGCCAACATGATGAAAGCGATTTTCTATACCATTATTATCGCGCTTCTGGCTACCGCTATTTCTACCGTTGTGGGCACCATTGCAGCCATCGGGTTATCCAACTGCCGCAAACTGGTGCGCGGTGCGATGGAGCAGGTAAACAACCTGCCGTTAACCAATCCGGATATTGTAACCGCGATTGGGCTGTTAATGTTTTTCAGTATGCTGGGGCTGGAAAAAGGTTTCACAACCATGCTTCTGGCACACGTGATGTTCTGTATCCCCTATGTGATGCTGAGCGTTATGCCGAAACTGCGCTCGCTGGATCCGAACCTGGCCGATGCTGCCCTGGACTTAGGCGCAACACCGTGGCAGGCACTGACCAAAGTAATCGTGCCGCAGATTATGCCGGGCATTGTATCTGGGGCTCTGGTAGCATTTACCATGTCCTTCGATGACTTCATTATCTCTTACTTTGTAACTGGTAATGGCGTCAACAATATCTCCATCCTGGTGTATACCATGAGTAAGCGAGTAAATCCATCCATTAACGCGCTGTCTACTTTGATTATTCTGA
>DAISWV010000257.1:0-2382 GCA_036826195.1 Peptococcaceae bacterium
CATAACAATCACGCTCCTCTTAACTATTATACCACAAGTGTATAGTTTTGTGCTACCTTAATTCATTCAGCACATATACGGCTTTGCCCAGAATTGTTACATCGTCCATATCGTCGCCCATGAATACCAGAGGGGGAAAATCGGGATGTGCGGCCTGCAGGGTGATGGATTTACGGCCATGAAAAATGCGCCGGATATCGATACGCCCATCTGCCAGTACTGCACAAAGCTGTCCGTTTTCAACGTCTGTCTGTCTGATGAATACGGTAGAACCATCCAGAATGCCGGCATGCAGCATACTTTCATCGGGACTTGTGATAGCAAAGGCTGCGTTTATCCAGTCCGGGGCGTTGATGTAGGATGTCACGTTCTCTTTGCAGAGCAGAGGGTTTTCATAGCGTATTTCTCCTAAAAGCGGTATGGCATCACTCTCTGGAAGCTGTTCTCCCTGCAGTTTGCTGATGCGCGTTACAAGAAGATCCGGGCGGGTTTCCCGCAGTTCCATCAGCAATTCGTGCTGCTCTCGTGTGGCGGCATCGTCTGCTTCGGAACCATAGCCCATCAGTCTCATTGGAGAGACACCGAAAATATCTCCGAACTGAACCAGCTTTTTATAAGGCGGAGTGGCTTTGCCCGATTCGATTTTAGCAATCATGCTTTTATCGGCATAGCCGACCATCCCGGCCAGTTCGGTCTGTGTTAAGCCAAGTTTTATACGGTATTTTTTGATATTCTCATGTAGGCTGTTCATATCCATGCACCATCTTTCCTGTAATTTCTCCCTGTATTATAACATGGAGTAGAATAATTTTCAACTCCCGTGTCCCGCTTTTGGACGATTTCCAAAATGATGTTGACAAATATTCAACCGTGTGGTATATTGCTGTGCGTTGAATATTAGGCAACAAATGATTGCCAGTTTTTTTGAAAAGGAGGATAGATTGGTTGTTATGGTTGAATAAAATTCTATTAGGAGGACAGACAGATTGAACGACGAAATCAGAGACGACGTAATGAATAACGCAGAGGAAACAAAAACGCAGGAGCATCAGGAGGCCGTAAAACAGGCTGTAAACGAATATATCCGAGAGCGGGAGGCAAAGTTAAAGGCGGAGCAAAAGGCAGAGCTGATGGAGCAGGAACGGCACAAAACACGCTTTACCGGCCAGCCTTTTGCCTTAACGTGCACAGAGTGGGAGGCCACCGATGCCGGTGTGGCAAAGGTGGACGAAAAAGGCCGCCGTCGCGTTGCGTGCCCCCATCCGGTTATGCCGGTGGAGCGGCTCCTGAATCTGGATTCGGGCACGGAAAAGCTGAAAATTGCCTTTCGGCGTGATGGCGCATGGAAAGAGCTGATTGTGGACTGCACGGTGTGCAATAATCGGCAGAGTATTTTAACACTGGCAAACTACGGAGTGATGGTGACCAGCGAGAACGCAAAAAATCTGGTGCAGTACCTCTTTGATATGCAGGCGGAGAACCAGACCATTCCCGTAAGCCGTTCGACGTCGCGTCTGGGCTGGCAGGGCAGGGCGTTTGTGCCGTATAACGGCGATATTCAGTTTGACGGCGGTGCGGAATTTGCCCAGCTGCTGAAAGCGGTACACACAAAAGGCGACAGGGATACCTATCTGGCTTATATGAAGGAGCTTCGCAAAAACAAAACGGTGCGCCTGATTATGGCGGCGTCGCTGGCATCCCCCCTGTTAGAAAAGGTGGGTGCCCAGCCCTTTATCGTGCATATCTGGGGGCCTACCGGTGTGGGCAAAACGGTGGCACTCAAGCTGGCGGCCAGCATCTGGGGCGATAGTGCCAACGGTGCGCTGGTGCGAAGCATGAACACCACCATCAATGCCCTGATGCAGAGCGCAGGCGTACTTCATAATCTGCCGCTTCTGGCCGATGAAATGCAGCAGATCAAACGCAAAAACGGCACCTACGATAAATATATCATGTGCTTTACCGAGGGCATTGACCGCAGCCGTGCCAGAGCAAACGGCGGCGTGGAAACGGTCAAAACCTGGCATAATTGTATGATTTCCACCGGCGAGGAGCCGTTAACGCGCGAAAACTCTGGTGGCGGAGCAAAAAACCGTGTAATCGAGCTGGAAGTGACAGCGGATTTATTTCCATCGGGCTATGAGGCGGCAAGCTTTGTGGAAATGCATTACGGGTGGCTTGGCAAGGAATTTGTGGAGGATGTGGCACTCTATACCGCGCCCCATTTAAAGGCGCTCTATCGCTTAAAGGTGGAGGAGGTGCTGGCAATGGGTCACATCACCGATAAACAGGCCGCGGCCATGGGGGCAATCCTTCTGGCGGATCATCTTGCAAGCCAGGAGTTTTTTGACGGCGAATCACCGCTTACTGCCGCCGATGTGG
>DAISWV010000258.1:0-2378 GCA_036826195.1 Peptococcaceae bacterium
ACCGTATATCGGCAGTTTTTTATACCAGATATGACGATGCTTTGCAGGCCAGAACACCGCCAGCACCGTATAGATTTCCAGTCGCCCGATTAACATCAGCGCACTGCAAAGCCACTTTGCCGCCGCTGGTGCCGATGAAAACGACTCAATCGGCCCCAGTGTACCAAGTGCCGGGCCGACTCCGCCCAGACATGACAAGGCACATGTCAGTGCATCCAGAAACTCCATCCCCATACAGCATAAACATAGGGTAGATGCAAGTACAATCACCACAAACAGATAAAAAAATGTGGTAACACTGTGCAGAGTCTGTTCCGGCAGATTTTTTGCACTGGATTTTAAAGTGCGTACAAGCCGCGGATGTAAAAACCGCTGTACTTCCATACGTGCCTGCTGCACCAGAATAATGTGGCGGTCAATTTTAAAACCGCAAGTGGTGGAACCGGCACAGGCGCCAGAAAACATAAGCATAATCAGCACCATCTGTGCAGCCGGCACCCATAATTCATAATCAACACACACAAAACCGGTAGTTGTCAGCACCGACACCACATGAAAGGCACTGTGCCGCAGAGCTGTCCACACATCATAACTATACTGCGGAAGAATATCTATCGTCACCAGTAAAACTGCCAGCAATAGCACACAGGTATAGACTTTAAATTCCCGGCTTTTCCAGAAAAACTGCAAAGAGCGATTGCGAAATACCAGATACAGTAATGTGTAATTAATCCCTGCCATATACATGCAAAATGTAATTACCCACTCCAGCATCGGGCTTCCATAAGAACCAATACTTAAATTCCGCGTAGAAAACCCCCCGGTTGCCACAATGGAAAAGGCATGGTTCACCGCGTCAAACAGATTCATGCCGCACAGAAGCATCAGCAGAAATGTAACAAAGGTATTAAAAATATATAATTTCCATAAACTGCGGGCACTATCGGCAATTTTCGGATGCAGCTTGTCTTTAACCGGACCGGCCGCCTCTGCTTTAAAAATCTGCATAGCACCGGCACCCATATTCGCCAGCAGCGCCACAAACAGGACGATAATCCCCATGCCGCCCAGCCAGTGCGTTACACTGCGCCACATTAGCACCGCACGCGGCGCTCCTTCGATGTCATCCAGTACAGATGCCCCGACAGTTGCAAAACCCGACATAGCCTCAAAGAAAGCATCCGCTGCATTATCAAAAGTCCCTGCCAGAAGATAAGGCATCATCCCTGCAAATGCAGCCAGAATCCATCCAAAGGTTACAATGGCTGCACCATCTTTCACCTGCAGATGAACATCTTTTTTCGCCGGACGAAATGCCCATACCATCAGCCATCCAAGCCCCATTGTCACCGGCAGCATCAGCAGAAACACCCAGCCGCACGTTTCGCGGTACAGTACTGCAGTCAACAGAGGAAACACCATACTGAATGCCACAATCATCAGCAGTTTGCCAATATTATGCCATACTGCATTTCCTTTTCGTCTTCTATTCATTTAATTCTCCCTTACCATCGGTTCCACGATAGCATTCTCCTCCAGATGTTCCAGTTCGAGTACCTGTTCTTTCTGTTTCCGGCGCTGAAACGGAACACGGAACAGTACCAGCACCGTATAGATTTCCAGACGGCCTAAAAGCATCAATATACTCAGAATCCATTTGGTTCCCGCTGATGCACTGGAATAAGACTCCATCGGCCCCCAGGCACCCAGCGCAGGCCCCACACCGCCTAAACAGCTCATTACCGCTGTCAACGAATCAAGCATTTCACCGCCCAGCATACATACCAGATAGGTGCCTGCTGCAATCAGAAATAGATAAATATAAAAGAATGTCATAACACTCAACACTACATCGTCATCCACCAGCTGGCTGTTGGACTTCAGACGTGTCACCATACGCGGATGCAGAAACCGTCGAATTTCCTGCACTGCTTTCTGCGCCAGAATTACATGACGGTCAATTTTTACCCCGCCAGTGGTAGACCCGGCACAGGCCCCGCACAGCATCAGCAGAATTAAAATAAACTGTGCCGGAAATACCCATTGTTCAAAATTGCAGGTAACAAAGCCCGTGGTAGTCAAAACAGACACTACCTGAAACGCCGCGTGCCGCAGCGCCAGCGGCAGATTGCCGCCATATCCGGGCGCAATAAACCATAGCACTGCCAGAGTCGCTGTTATGGCCACACCTAAATATACTCTAAGTTCCAGACTCTGCGCAAAACTGCGCAGACTGCGAGTACGAAACGCATAAAAGTACAGTGAATAATTAATCCCTGCTGCAAACATGGCAAACACGGTTATCCAGTCAATCAAAGCATTATCATAGTAATCGATGCTGAGCAGTTTTGTAGAAAACCCGCCAGTAGAAATTACAG
>DAISWV010000259.1:0-2362 GCA_036826195.1 Peptococcaceae bacterium
TATCCAGTTATAAAAAGCATGGCAGATGGTGCAGAGCCACAGGGAGCCGCAGAGATGATACAGCAGCCCGAAAAACAGCCCTAGTACAAATACTTCAATCAGCATTACTGGTTTTTTGTAATAGGAGATGTGTGCCAGTGTGAACAGAATAACAGCTGGGAAAATGCCAAAAGCATACTGAATGGCGCCACGGAATAATAATTCTTCTACAAAGGCATTGGCGATAAAATATACCGCCATAAAGGGCAGGCTGTACATATTAGCCAGCGTGCGCACATTGGGGTCATAAATCAAATCAATAGAAGGCAGCAGTTTTAAGAATACAAACAGAAACGCCAGCGGAAATACAAGCCCGATACAAAGCCACAGCATATCGGATGGCTGAATGGATACGGGATAAAGCCCGATAAGTGCCCCGGATGGACGCACAGTCAGAATATAATAAATGATAGCGGAAACAAGCAGAAGTCCGAGAAAAAACAGAGCCTGCAAAAGATTTGCCATCGGCGCTGTGTGAGATGCATAAGAAATCCCCTTTCCAGTTGTGTTTTGTGGTATGTTGTGAAAAACCTTGCGGCAGTGTAAATTTTTTCAGCATCAGTGTAGCATGAGGGTTGCACTGCGGTCAAGCTGTGATAAAATATAAAGATATGAGTTGTGAGGAAATGCGGGGAATAAATATGCAGAATGCAATGGGAATTCGAAAAGAATCGTACAGTTATATTATGATGCTGGGGCATCTGTGTGCGGATTTATGCTGGTTTGCGCTCTCGGCTATGCTGCCGTTTCTGGTAACGATAAAGGGGATGAGCTATACCTCTACAGCGGGGCTGATGTTTGCGATGAGCGTGTTCAGCGCTATTACGCAGCCGTTATTAGGTGCTATGGCGGATAAGAAAAACCGGCCATGGCTGATGGCGGCAGGGGTGTTTCTTTCCGGGATCGGGATTTCTGCAATCGGGTTTTTAGATAGTTATGCAGCCATGCTGGCAGCGGTATCGATCAGCAGCATTGGTTCCGCGATTTATCATCCGGATGCAGGGCGCCTTGCAAATTTTGTGGCAGGCAGCTCCAAAGGCAAAGGGGTTAGCAATTTTTCGTTTGGAGGTAATCTGGCAGGCTTTGTGGGCCCTGTGCTGATTGTATTCGGTATCAGTCAGTTTGGGATGGCGGGCTCTGCCATTCTGCTTCTTCCAACATTGCCAATGGCAATCTGGCTGCTCTTGTTAAATAAAAGGTTTTTACAGTTTGCGGAAGAGGGCCAGCAGGAGGTTACCGCAGCGTTACACAAAGGGCAGAAGGATGACTGGAGCGGCTTTTTGCGTCTTTCTGGCGTAACGGTGCTGCGCTCTGCTATTATGGCAACCATGAATTCGTTTATTCCGCTGTTCTGGCTGACTGTTCTGATGCAGTCGGAGGAAATATCCGGGCTGAGCACTACCATCATTGCAATTTCTGGTGCGTTAGCCACTTTATTTGGCGGACGAATTGCAGACAGGCTCGGGTTCCGCAAAGTAATCCGGTTAGGGCTTTTAGTTATGGTTCCGTTTATGCTGGCTATTGCATGGTCGCGGTCGGTGTATGTATCGGCTGTTTTATTAGTGCCTGCGGCTGTTGCATTAAATCTGGCCTACAGCCCATCGGTGGTACTTGGGCAGAAGCTTCTGCCTAATCATATCGGGTTATCCAGCGGTATTACAATGGGGCTGGCATCTTCCTTTGGCGGTGTGGTTTCACCTCTTCTGGGCGTTGTGGGCGACTGTTACGGTGTGGATACCGTTATGTGGATTCTTGCAGGTATCTGCGTTGTTACAGCGTTGTCGTCTGTGATTCTGCCTGAGGATCCGGATAAAAGATAATCGCCAGTTTATGTCGCTTTGCGTGACATTTTTTGCAGAATGGCTTATAATAAAATAGAACAGAATGTATGGTCAGAAACGAGGGATGATTATGGAAAGTCGTAAATCCAGACTGGAACTTCAGATAGAAGAAAAGCAGGCAAAACAGAAAAAACTGTTTGTTCTTGCTGGGGTTTTAATCGGGCTTATCATCTGTGCAGCTATAGTGGGCTGCAACATGACACAGCAGAATGATAAAACGGATTCGGATAAAACACAGCAGGCAGATCAAAACATCACAGAGGTGCAGACACCTCCAGAGCCATTGATTCCGGAAGTATCCGAAGAAAATCTGTGGATGACACGGCTGGTAAACAGCACCAGTCTGTTAGAGGACGGCTATGTGCCGGAGCTGGTTGTGGTAAACAGTGCCGGATATAAATTTGATGCGCGAGCCGCGGAGGATTTGCAGGCCATGCTGCAGGCGGCCACCGCCACCGATGCGACCCCGGACTGAGGACACG
>DAISWV010000260.1:0-2323 GCA_036826195.1 Peptococcaceae bacterium
AGAATCAGCTGGAACAGATTCGTAATTTGCAGATGCAGATGCAGCGATGGAACAGGAAATTGAACATTTATATGCCGAACGAAAAAATCTGGTGCAGGAAAGTGAATCCCGCCTGCAGGATTTACTGCAGACAGTAGAAGAACCCTTGAGCGGTGCCGGGCATCAGAGTGAACTGGATATGATTCTGGATGCACGTGCAGAGCTGCCGCACAAGGCTCGTGTTGCATGCCAGGGGGTTGAAGGCTCTTTTTCTCATCAGGCGGCAGATCAGTTTTTTGCAGAGCCGGATATTCAGTTTTTTGAACAGTTTGAAGATGTATTCCGTGCCGTAGAAGCAGGGGAAGTGGAATATGGAATTCTGCCTATCGAAAATTCAACGGCAGGTTCGGTGATTCCAGTATATGATTTAATGCGGAAGCACAGTTTTTATATTATTAAAGATACCAAGGTGCTGGTGCGGCATAATCTGTTAACTGCAATGGAGTGTGCCCTGGAAGATATTACTGATGTGTATTCCCATCCACAGGCATTAAGTCAGTGTCAGGAGCTTTTAGAACAGTATCCGGCGATTCGGGTGCATGAATATTCCAACACCGCAGCGGCGGCAAAATTTGTTGCAGAGCAGCGTAATACCCGTATGGCAGCCATTGCATCGGCAAAATGTGCAGAACTGTATGATATGCATCTGCTGCAGAAGGATATTCAGGATGTGTCCGGCAATGCGACACGGTTTATCTGCATCAGTAAAACGCCAGGCTTTTCTGACAAAGCAAACCGTATCAGCCTGTGCCTGACGGTTCCACATAAACCAGGTTCTCTGTACCATTTGCTGCATAAATTCGCGTTAAATCATCTGAACCTCTGCAAGCTGGAGAGTCGCCCATATCCAAAGAAAAAATTTGAATATCTGTTTTATCTGGATGTAGAAGGCCGTTGTGATGATTTTCAGGTGCGCTGGCTGTTAAACGATTTAAATAATCAGCTGGGCTATTTTAAATTCCTCGGCAGTTACGATGAAAAACCTGCCAGTGAAGCGGAAGTTCAGAAATAAACAGAAAATTATATCGTATCCACAAAGATAGGCCGGTCATAAACAGGTTCTTTTCGTGATATACATGTAGTGTTAGTATCATGAAAAGGAGTGAGTGGTATGGCAGGATATCCAAATAAGAAACAGAAAACACCAGGAAGAGCCATTCGACATTTTTGTGTGCAAATGGCAGGCTCTTTTGGTGTTTTTTTTCTTGTGCTTACATTGTTTCAAAGTACCTCCCCCGGCAGCGGTCCGTGGAAGCAGTGGGTGCGGCAGAATTTTTTAGCAGAGCTTGATGCAGCGCCGGTTATGGAGTTTTTTTATCAGCTGGACATCCCTGGTGATGAAGAGGCCATTCAGGTTGATGCCGGGCTGTATCCGGTACAGGAAATTATGGCTGTTCCGGTTACCGGGAAGGTAGTGCCTGCTAACGGTGAGGATGTTATGCAAATGAGCAGCCGCTTTGCTGAAGGCATCTGGATTGAAGCGGAGCCGGGTGAGCCGGTATGTGCAGCATATAGTGGGACGGTGACTGGTTTGTGGGAAGAAGCCGGGCTTTATACCATTGAACTGTCCCATGCAAATGGCCTGATAACCATTTACGGAAACTGTACGGAGGCTGTAGTATCCCTTAATGAACCGGTAACAAAGGGACAGCCATTAGGGCATCTTAAGCCGCAAAAACAGGAAGGCAATTTTTATTTTGCTGCGAGGTACCTTGGCGATGCTATTAGTCCGCTGGAATTATTGAATCAGAAAACAGGCGCGGAATTATAAACAAAGAAGGATGCAGTGTGGATGCATCCAAAACAGAAATCATCTGCAGCCATGTTCTAGAAAACATATTACCGCATATACATGAACAAGCATTATGTGATGGAGGGATGTTTTATGGAAGATGTAACGATTTTTGAGGATATTTCCAGACGAACCGGTGGCAATATTTATATTTCCGCAGTAGGACCGGTACGGACAGGCAAGTCTACATTTATTAAAAAATTTATGGATCTGGTGGTGCTTCCGCGCATTACAGACGAATATGACCGGGCGCGCACAAACGATTCGCTGCCGCAAAGCGGTGCCGGAAAAACAATTATGACAACCGAACTGAAATTTGTGCCCGATGATGCTATTTCGATTGAAATAAAAGAGGGTGTGCAGGCAAAGGTGCGGCTGGTGGACTGTGTGGGCTATGCCATTGAAGGCGCGCTGGGGTTTATGGAATCCAACGGCCCTCGCATGGTACGCACCCCCTGGTATGATCACCCCATTCCATTTGAAGAGGCTGCA
>DAISWV010000261.1:0-2312 GCA_036826195.1 Peptococcaceae bacterium
GATTCTGATAAAAATATTCACAGACCAGATCCAGTCCGGCGTGGTAGTCGGCAGTGCTGGACGAAAAAGTTTCGTGATTCTGCAGAATCTGCTCCAGAGAATGATTGTGCGGCTGTAAAGAGTATAAAGATTCCTGCTCGATGAGTGCAAGTATTTCTGTGTCAAAAATCCAGTTGACCAGATCATACTTGTCTTTAAAGTGATAATAAAAGCTTTTTCGGTTCATGCTGCACCGGTCACAAATCTGTGTCACTGTGATTTTATCGAAAGGCATTTCACTCATCAGTGATTTCAGTGCATCCGCCAGTGCCCGTTTGGTGATATGAATATCTGGCATATAGCCACCTCCTGAAATAAAAAAGCGAGACTTATCCCCCCAGATAAGTCTCGCCAATTAAGATGAAACCAGGACACGCGTCCATGATGTTGATTTCATCACACAGTCTGTGTTGACTACTCCCTTAATAATTCTATATTAACAGATTGTTAACAGCATTTCAATGGATAAACGGATGTGTGCATTTGGACAAAATCTGTCGACTGTCCAAAAAAATACACAGAGGAATTATTTTCGTGATTCTGTATACATAGCCATTTTTTTGAATTTTTGATTGTAATTCGCGTGTGAATTCTGCATAATAGAGGTAAGAAGTATGAAATGGGAAAAGAAGGTGAACCGATATGATGATTAATCAGTTACAGACGATTATGGAACAGAATGTGATTTCGGAATTTTTTTTGAAACAGCCTGCGCTGTTATTGCGCAGAGCGGAGGGGCAGCATGAGGATTTAAAATATGGTATGGTGGCGCTGTTAGAGCGCGAAGAAGCATGGAGTTGTGCCGATGTGCTGGCGCTTTGTGCTGAAATCTGCCCGCAGTGGTATGAGGAAACACCAGAGCAGGGATGGCTGGAATACACCTACTGGTATATTATCAGCTGGTCGTATCCGGGCAGTGTCATGATGGAGTTTCCAAAGCAGTTTGAAGCAGGTGCAGAGTTTTTTATCCGCGTGCTGCGCTGTATGCTGGATTACACAAAGATTCATAAGGAGTTTGATCCGTTTACCGATTTTGAATTTCTGGATGTATCGGCTATGCCGGACAATGTGATTAAAGAGGAATACGAACGATTTTTATATTATTTCCGCAAGTATTATCTGTATGAACTGATGTATATCGGTAAAGAGATTTTCTTTTTCAATACATTGAGCCATATTGCAGGGGTGCATTATGTGGCGATGCATGTAGCAAGGCAGTTAAAAGAGGCTGGAGTGCCGATTGATCTGCCTTTAGTGAGCGGTGCAGCAGTGGGGCATGATATCGGGAAATTTGGCTGCCGGCCTTCGGAAATGCGGCGTATGGCGCATCTGCATTATTATTATACCGGACGGTGGTTTGATGAAAAAAATATGCCAACCATTGCCCATATTGCAGTGAACCATTCTACCTGGGATTTGGAGCTGGAAAATCTGCCTCTGGAATCGCTGGTATTAATCTATGCGGATTTTCGTGTGCGAAGGGATGAATGCGGAGCACCAAAAGAAAAAATGGGGATTTTTACGTTAAAAAGCTCCTTTGATATTATTTTAAGCAAGCTGGAAAATGTGGATGCGGCAAAAGAACGACGCTATCGTTATGTGTATGCAAAACTGAAAGATTTTGAAAATTATATGGAGAGCCTTGGCGTAAATACTGACTTTTCGAGCCGTCAGTTAAATCCGCCTGCCCATAAAGATATCGCGCTGGTGGATGCACAGGAGTCGATTACCAGTTTTAAATTTATGGCTATTCGTCATAATATCTGGCTGATGGAATTTTTAAATACGGAAACAGCTTTTGGTACGCTTCTGGAGGCGGCCCGCAGTGAAAAAGACTGGAAAAATACCAGGGCCTATATTCATATTTTTGAAGAGTATTACACCTACATGACCCAGCGGCAGAAAATCATGACACTGAATTTTCTGTATGAATTGTTAATGCATCGCGAAGGGGATATTCGCCGTCAGGCTGCGGCACTCATGGGCAGAATTATTGTGCGCTATGATGAAATCTATCGCAAAGAGCTGCCTGAAGATGTAGTGCTGCCGGTAGGGCAGACGACTTCGTTAAGCCTGTGGCAGAAATATTTAAATATCATTGTGGTGCCGGATCATAAAATTACCGAACGGCATAAACGCTGGATGGGCTATGCGCTGAAAAATATTGTAACCGTTGTGCTGGATGATAAAGCCAAAGATGAACGTTATGATTATCTGGATGTTCTGCTGTTTTATTATCATGATTCGCACTGGGATGATGAAATCTGCTTTAT
>DAISWV010000262.1:0-2303 GCA_036826195.1 Peptococcaceae bacterium
GGAATTCTGCTGTGCAAACAGCCGGCGAATAGCGGATGCGCTTGCAAAGGCAGCGGAATCAGCAGGCACAGATGTATCGTTATAACTGCCGCGGCGTGCAACCAGCAAAGGCGTAAGCGAAAGCCCGCAGCGATGAATGGTTTCCAGGTAATGCAGGGCCAGAATATTATTGGGCTGGCTAATGGATTCAAAACCGGGAATATTTAAAGCTTCCAGAGCTTTCTGCCGTGCATCGGGAAAAGACAAGCCTTTTTGCAGATAATCCTGTAAGGTGTTCTGATACTCCTCCGGTTCATTGGCAAGATAGAGCGCCAGACGGGATAAATCGGCGGTATTTTCACTTTCTGCGCCGCAGGAAAGATACTTGCATATCCCGGTAGCAGCCAGAGTCTGAACGGCTCCTGAAGCAAAATAAGCGGCGCTGCGTACAGAAAACGCTGTAGGAAGTTCCAGAACTAAATCGACGCCGGAGGTGAGTGCCAGTTCGGTGCGTGTCCATTTATCAAAAACGGCTGCTTCGCCGCGCTGTGTAAAACTGCCGCTCATTACCGCAATTACGCCGTCAGCTTCTGCCATAGTTTTTGCCTGTGCAATATGATATTGATGCCCGTTATGAAACGGATTATATTCGGCCACGATGCCGATTGCCTGCATATGATTCACCATCCTGATAATGGATACTGTTTCGTGCAGAGCACGCAGAAACAGCGGTTATTAGCATTCTAATCCACCAGAAGGCAGATTGCAAGAGACATATAGGACAAATATGATTTTCCGCAGTTTCCAGCAAGAACTTCGGTAATATTTTCTTGACAATCTGGTCCTAGATATATATAATTATAAAGGTTAAGACTAGTGATTGCATTTGACAGAACTTCTGAAAAGGAGTGGCAGAATGACGACATTGGAATTGGATATCAGTAAGATTCGCAGTGTAAAAGGCAGTCGAGAATCGTTTCACAGAGAAGTTGACGAAATGGATTTCTGGGATGCTGACTGGCAGCTGGCCAAGCAGTTAGCAGTAGATGTGGAAATCAGTCATGAAGGCAAGTTCCTGAACCTGAAAGGACATCTCAGCACAGCCGTAAAGGGAGACTGTTCCCGCTGCTTAAAGCAGGTGACAGTTCCGGTGGAATGTGATTTTGCAGAGCAATTGCTCTATGCGAAGGATGTATCGCTTTTTTCCCATTTAGCTGTTGGTGAAGTGGAAGAAAAGTATTTTATCTATGATAACGATACTTTGGACATCACGGACATCATTCGGGAAAGCATACTGGCGGTTTTACCTCAGAAAGTATTATGCAGGGATGATTGCCGCGGATTATGTCCAAAGTGTGGAAAAAACTTAAATCAAGGTCAATGCGATTGCGATTTACATGAGGTAGATCCTCGTTTAGCCATTCTGGCAAAATTGAAGGAAACTGAGGAGGTGTAAAGAATGGGTGTAGCACCAAGTAAAAGATCTAAAGCAAGAACAAGAAGAAAAAGAACTGCATGGTCCAGACTGACCGCTGCTGGCACAATGGAATGCCCACAGTGTCACGAACCAAAACTGCCGCACAGAGTTTGCCCTTCCTGCGGTTACTACAAAGGTCGTGAAGTAGTTGCAAAAGAAGTTGCAGCTGCTGAATAATAAAGCATAAGAGCAATCAGTGAGAAATCGCTGGTTGCTTTTTTATTTTGTCTACGGTTATAATAAGGATATCCTATAATTAATAGTAAATTGGTTGTATAAAATAGAAAAGGGTACCGGCAGTCGTATAACCCGACAGAGAGAAGAGGCGTTTTTATGCATATTTTAGTTGTAAACGGAAGTCCGAAAGGTGAATACAGCATTACACTGCAAACGGTGCGATATCTGGAAATTCTGCATCCGGAGCATACCTTTGAAGTGCAGCATGCGGGGCAGCGTATCCGTATACTGGAGCAGGATTTTTCTGTCATGAAGCAGTCGCTGGAAAAGGCAGACCTGATTCTGTTTTCTTATCCGGTATATACGTTTATTGTGCCGTATCAGCTGCAGCGGTTTATAGAGCTGGTAAAAGCATCCGGTGTAAATCTGCAAGGCAAGGCGGCATCGCAAATCAGCACGTCCAAACATTTTTACGATATTACAGCACATCGCTATATCCAGGAAAACTGTGCGGATTTCGGCCTGAATTATATTCGTGGTCTGTCTGCTGATATGGAGGATTTAACCACACAAAAAGGGCAGCAGGAGGCAGAAAAATTCTTTCAGTATGTGTGCTGGAGCATGGAGCATCATCATTATGAGCCGGTATTTATCCAGAAAGTACAGCCAG
>DAISWV010000263.1:0-2286 GCA_036826195.1 Peptococcaceae bacterium
TGACCGCACAGCAGAAAGATTTACTGCAGCAGCTGGCAGATACCTTCCAGACCGTGGAACCGGCTGACAGCACAAAAGATAGCGGCAAAAAAAAAGAGGAAAAAAGCGAAAAAAGTAAAGGCTTTTTCGGCAAAATGAAAGAGGCAGTCGAAGATTTATTTGACGAGGAATAATCTGTCGAATGCTATTTATAAGACAGAGACAGGTGCATCATCTGATGCACCTGTTTTTTGTTTTTATCAGATATCTGCAAAAAGATACAGAAAAAACAACAACGCTACTTTTTTTTTCACAGAAAAATTGCTATAATATAATGATTAGTGAGATCATACGAGAAATGACCATAGATAAAAAATTATGAAGGGAGTCTGCGGGAACATGAAAGTAGGGTTTGATGCGAAAAAGTATCTGGAGGAGCAGTCCAAATACATTCTGGAACGTGTAAACCATTATGATAAACTGTATCTGGAATTCGGCGGAAAGCTTCTGGGCGATTACCATGCAAAGCGTGTACTGCCGGGTTTTGATGAAGATGCAAAAATTAAACTGCTGCATAAACTGAAAGATAAGGTCGAAATTATTATCTGTGTGTATGCAGGCGATATTGAACGAAATAAAATTCGCGGGGACTTCGGTATTACTTACGATATGGACGTTATGCGTCTGATTGATGATCTGCGTGCATGGGAGCTGGAAGTAAACAGCATCGTAATTACCCGTTACGATAATCAGCCTGCAGCGCAGGTGTTTATCAATAAACTGGAACGCAGAGGCATTAAAGTATATAAACATCGGGCAACAAAAGGGTATCCGGTAGATGTAAACACCATTGTAAGCGAGGAAGGTTACGGACAGAACCCATATATTGAAACAACCAAACCGATTGTAGTTGTTACAGCGCCTGGCCCTGGCAGCGGCAAACTGGCCACCTGTTTAAGTCAGCTCTATCATGAAAATACACGGGGCAAAACGGCCGGGTATTCCAAATTTGAAACCTTTCCGGTATGGAATGTGCCGCTGAAACATCCGTTGAATATTGCATACGAGGCGGCAACTGCC
Source organism: Peptococcaceae bacterium (assembly GCA_036826195.1). Classification (GTDB taxonomy): domain Bacteria; phylum Bacillota; class Peptococcia; order Peptococcales; family Peptococcaceae; genus UBA7185. The sequence goes on from DAISWV010000263.1 coordinate 1,060, forward strand.
GATTTAAAAGACGTTAACATGATTGATTCCTTCCACATGGATGCCTACGGTGAGGTTGCCACCAACTACAACCGTGATATTGAGGCGTTTCCGGTAGTAAAACGTATCATTGAACGTATTACCGGCCAGGAGGCAATTTACAAATCGCCTACCGATATGGGCGTAAACCGTGTGGGCTTTGGGATTGTGGATGATGAAGTGGTAAAAGAAGCTTCCCGTCAGGAAGTGATTCGCCGCTATTTTAAAACTGCCTGCGAATACAAAAAAGGCTATGTAGACTACGCTACTTTTGAGCGTGTGCGCTTAATTATGGAAGAACTGGGCTTACAGCCGTTTGATCGTAATGTGGTGGAACCAGCCTGCAATGCTGCACATGAAATGGAACGCCGTCTGGCCATGAAAGGACAGTCGGAAAAAAATCATATCTGCTCGGCTGTTGCCATTGAGCTGGAAGACGGCACCGTGGTAACCGGTAAAACATCGGATCTGATGACGGCTACTGCTGCAGCGATGCTGAATGCTATTAAAGTGATGGCACATGTAGCAGATGAAATTCATTTAATGTCGCCGGTGATTTTAGAGCCAATCCGCAAATTAAAATCCGATACACTGGGCAGTCAGAACCCGGCATTAAACTGCGAGGAAATGCTGATTGCGCTGACAATCTGTGCGGCAACCAACCCTATGGCTCAGGTTTGTTTAGACCATCTGGGCGGTTTAAAAGGCTGTCAGGCACATTCTACCACCATCTTAAGCAGAAGTGACGAAGAATGTCTGCGTAAGCTGGGTGTGGATGTTACCTGCGCGGCAGAATATCCATCGGACAACCTGTATTACAATAACTAAAAATATAAAAATCCGTTGTGCATATTTAAATGTACAGCGGATTTTTCTTTGTCGTAAAAGAAAATTAAAACTTACGAAAAATCTAAATTTTTGTTAAAATAAAATAGAACAAAAGAACAGTGGCTCGTCATATTGCAGACAGGGAAACCTTTCGCCGGTATACGGAGTGAACGGTTTCTTTTTTATTTCCGTTTATTCAAGGTGCATTTTGCCTGTTGAATATATATTAAAAACGAAAGGATTGTTTGCAATGAAACGAATTAAAGCAGCTTGTATCAAACAGATTTTAGTGTTTACTCCAAAGGAAGGGGTAGCGCCTGCCTATCGGGAAGAAGCGGTAAGAGGAGAGGTCGTACAATACAAACGACAACTGGATCGTAA
>DAISWV010000264.1:0-2281 GCA_036826195.1 Peptococcaceae bacterium
GAAATGGTACCGCTATAGGCATATTCTCCGCTTAAAAGTTTTAAAAAAGTGGTTTTGCCCCGGCCATTACGGCCTGTAAACCCAAGCTTCCAGTTGGTGTCAAGCTGAAGAGAAACATGTTCAAATACCGGTGTGTAGCTGCCTTCGTGGGTAAATGTTAAATTGGTAATTTTGATTTGCGACATATCTTATCCTCCTGAAATAAAAAACAGTCGCAGGAAAAGCTCTCTACGACTGTTAAGGATACGAAAATAAAACAGCAAATACACTGCCGGTATATCCGGTAACAGAAGAATCCATAGCTTTCCTGCAAAAAGACAACACAAAATCAGGGGTATGCGATACCCGTTTTATGCTGTATAACAACTTTGCAAGAAAGACTTATTTCATCTTCCCACCTCAATTCATAAATACTGATTTTAGTTTACCGGGATACGTGTGAATTGTCAAGCCGTGCTGGCGAATCGATGGCTTTAGCAGGCGCGTACGGCATCCTGCAGCAGAGGAAGACATTATAAATAAAAAATGTAAAGCGCACTTGACAATTGGCTGGTGTAAGACTATAATGTAAATGTAAAGTGTGCTTTACTATTAGGAGGTGGCTGCTTGAACAACCGGATTAAAGAATTGCGCAAAGAACAGAAAATCACACAGGATGAATTAGCAGGTGCAGTTGGTGTAACCCGACAGACGATTATATCGTTAGAAAACGGCAAGTATAACGCATCGCTGCAGCTTGCCTATCGCATTGCCAGATATTTTGATCTTCATATTGAGGATGTATTTGTATTTGAGGAGGAAGTGTAATGGATTATAAGAAAAAACTGCAGCAGAGGTTATACGTAGCATACGCGGAGGTGGCAATCGGCGTATTACTCATTGCCGCTGCTTTTATTTTTAAACTGGATAACTACTTTTTCTCGTCCTTCGGCCTGTGTCTTGCAATCGTTGGGGCAGCGCGTATTCGCAAGCATAGACTGATTACCCAAGATGAAGAAAGCATTCGCAAACAGATGATTATCGAAACCGACGAGCGCAATTTAGCCATTGCCGATAAGGCCAGAAGCATTTGTTTTATGTTATATTTTTTAGTTTCCGGCATTGCAGTGATTGTGCTGTCGGTTCTGAATATGCATCAGGAAGCAGCGTGGATTTCTTATCCTATGATGCTGATGCTGGTAATTTACTGGGTTGCCTACTGGGTAATGCAAAAGAGAATATAATCCGGTTATATACGGATATTTGGAAGAATCACAAAGCGGTTTATGCTTGTACATCTTTTACGAGGCTGTTATAATGAAAACAATGATGATTAACAGGAGGAATGACTATGGAACAGGAAGTAAACAACAAAATCACACTGGACTACGAAGATGGCAGCAGTGTGGAATGTGAAATTGTAGGGGTATTTGAGGTAGAAGGCAAGGAATATATTGCGCTGTTTGATGAGGAAGCCGAAGATATCATTCTGTATCGCTATATTGAAGTCGATGGCGAAAACTTTGAGCTGGAAGATATTCCGGAAGAAGAATTCGATGCTGTAAGCGAAGTGTTTGAAGCGATTATGGAAGAGGCGGAAGAAGAATAATTCCAACCATGAAAAATTTTGCAGGACAGGGAGTAATGCCCCTGTCTTTTTCTTAAGGCGATGGAAAGGAGGCAGGACGATGAATATGTCCATTGGGTATGCCATTACCACAGTGGTTTCTTTTTTGCTGGCAGCGGGATATTTGTTTGCTGCAAAACAAAAAAATAACTGGCTTGTGCTTCTGTTTTTATCGGTTTTTATTGTAAATCTTGGTTATTTGGCGCTGGCCTGCTCCTCTACACTGGAGGCGGCGCTTATGGCTAATCGTATTGCTTATTTGGGTTCTGTCTTTTTGCCGTTTTCGATTCTGATGGCAATTGCCAATGTATGCCGCATTAAGGTTTCTCGAAGGCTGACAGCTCTGCTAGCAGGTATCAGTGTTGCGGTGTTTCTGCTGGCGGCTACACCGGGTTATCTGGATTGCTATTATCGGGATGTGTCGATTGTGTTTATTAACGGGATGGCCAGACTGAATAAAATCTACGGACCGCTGCATGGCGTGTATTATGTGTATCTGTTCAGTTATTTCGCTATGATTGCGGCTGTTGTGGTGTGGAGTATTCGTAAAGGGGCCGTGGCATCAGGACAATATGGAGCTGTGCTGCTGATTGTGGTGCTGCTGAATATCAGCATCTGGCTCATAGAGCAGATGATTGAATCTCAGTTTGAGTTTCTGGCGGTATCTTATATGAT
>DAISWV010000265.1:0-2269 GCA_036826195.1 Peptococcaceae bacterium
TCAGGAATCGTAGTTATTTTTTTATATCAATTCAAAATATTACTCCAAATATATAATTTTAGATTTTCCCCATATATTCCTGCCTTTAACAGATAAAAAAAGGGCTGCTGCAAAAAGTTTTTCGCTTTTTACAACAGCCTCTGTTAATTCTTAATTCAGTTTTTCGATAGTATTATTCTACTACAACGCGACGGAAGTTTTTCTTACCGCGTTTTACAACCAGACCTTCACCGGCAAACTGTTCCACAGTAAATGTCTGTTTAATATCTCCAACTTTTTCGCCATCCACGGTCACACCGCCCTGTTCTACAGCGCGACGGCCATCAGACTTGGAAGTAACCAGACCAGCTTTGTGTACCAGTGTTACTACATCAATAACACCATCCGTAAAGTCAGCCGCACTCAGAGTTTCAGTAGGCATATCTGCAGCAGCACCGCTAGAGAACAGCGCACGAGCACTTTCCTGTGCTTTTGCAGCTTCTTCTTCACCATGAACCAGTTTGGTTAATTCATAAGCCAGAATTTCTTTTGCCTGATTCAGCTGACTGCCTTCCCAGCTTTCCATTTCCTCAATCTGAGAGAGCGGCAGGAATGTCAGCATACGCAGACATTTTAGAACGTCCGCATCATCCACATTGCGCCAGTACTGATAGAAATCGAATGGGCTTGTTTTGTTTGGATCCAGCCATACAGCACCGGAAGCAGTTTTACCCATTTTTTTGCCTTCGGAATTTAACAGCAGTGTGATAGTCATGGCATGAGCATCTTTACCCAGTTTACGACGAATCAGCTCGGTACCGCCCAGCATGTTGCTCCACTGGTCGTTGCCGCCAAACTGCATATTGCAGCCGTATTTCTGGAACATGTAATAGAAGTCGTAGCTCTGCATAATCATATAGTTGAATTCCAGGAAGCTCAGACCTTTTTCCATACGCTGCTTGTAGCATTCTGCACGCAGCATATTGTTCACGGAGAAACATGCGCCTACCTCACGCAGCATTTCAATGTAGTTCAGAGGTTTCAGCCATTCAGAGTTGCGCAGCATCAGTGCTTTACCATCAGAGAAATCAATGAATTTTTCCATCTGTTTTTTAAAGCATTCTGCATTGTACTGGATGGTTTCCTCGGTCAGCATCTGACGCATATCAGTACGGCCGGAAGGGTCACCAATCATAGTAGTGCCGTCACCAATCAGAGCAATTGGTTTGTTGCCTGCCATCTGCAGACGTTTCATCAGGCACAGTGCCATAAAATGACCTACATGCAGAGAATCTGCAGTACAGTCAAAGCCGATATAAAAAGTTGCTTTCCCGTTGTTTACCATTTCACGAATCTGTTCTTCGTCGGTTACCTGAGCAATTAAACCGCGGGCAACCAGTTCATCATAAATTGTCATGTTTGTTTCAGTCATAATTCCTTCTCCTTTATCCAAGATATTTCACAGCATAATGATAGGCAAATAAAAAACTCCCGCCCATCAAAGGACGAGAGTATAATCCCGTGTTACCACCTTTATTCGCTGATAAATCATCAGCCTCATCCGGTACTACCATACCGCAGCATAATAACGGTCGCCAACCGGCACAGCCTACTTGTTTATTTCCGTTCGGTGTGCAGCTCCGAGATGTATTCACAAGCATTTCTCCTGGCCCTCTCAGCAACCGGTTCCTCTCTGTTGGTTTTCTGCCTGCTACTTGTTCTCTTCCATGCTTTTTCCTTATACACCGATAGTATAACGAAACAAAACAAGAAAGTCAAATAAAACTTTCTATAAAAACGCCTTGTTTTCTGCATCCAGATTTGTTACACTGAACAACAGAAATATAAAACTGGAGGAACTTTATTATGTGGAAAGAATTTAAGGAATTCGCCTTTAAAGGCAATGTGCTGGATATGTCCATCGGTGTTATCATCGGCGGCGCATTTGGTAAAATCGTAACCTCTCTGGTAAATGACATCATTATGCCATTCTTCGGCTTCTTAACCGCAGGCACCGACTTCACAAGCCTGAAACTGGTACTGAGCCCGGCTGTATTAGACGCTGCCGGTGAAGTTCTCAAACCGGAAGCTGCTATCATGTACGGCAACTTTATTCAGAATATTTTCGACTTTTTCATCGTTGCATTCTGTATCTTCTTCTTTGTACAGCAAATCAGCAAACTGAAAAAGAAAAACGAAGAACCGGCTCCGGAACCAGCACCAGCCGGCCCTACCACCGAAGAACTGCTGTCTGAAATCCGCGACTTACTGAAACAGCAGAACAACTAAT
>DAISWV010000266.1:0-2251 GCA_036826195.1 Peptococcaceae bacterium
TTTGCAAAGGAGGATGTTTTATGTTTCTGCTGTTTCGAAAACGCAGTTTTTATACGGTTATCGTTATTACGCTATGTCTGCTGGCCGGGGGATGCTACGTTGTCATGCAGAACCAGACGGCTGCACCGACGTTATCGTGGATGATGGCGGAAAAAACATTTTTAATTGACCCGGGGCATGGCGGCACCTTTCCCGGCCGTGTAAACGACAATGTGCTGGAAAAGGATATTAATCTGGATATTGCGCTGAAACTGGATCAGCTTTTAGAAGAGACCGGCGCCCGGGTGGTAATGACCCGCCGCAGCGATATAGACCTGATTCCGCAGGAAAGCAAAGAGCAGAAACTGCTGCTTCAGCAGAGAGACGACCTGGCACAGCGCATACAGATAGGCGCTCAGGCACAGGCCGATTATTTTATCTCCATTCACTGCAACAGTATTCCAAACGAAAAATGGCGCGGCGCGCAGGCCTTTTACAACCCGGACGACCCGGAAAGCAAAGCACTGGCGCAATCGATTCAGCAGATGCTGGTGGAACATCTGGGCGATTATGACCGGGAGGCACTGCCGCGGGAAGATACCTACCTGTTTCGCAACGCCACAATGCCGACAGTTATCGTTGAATGCGGCTTTTTATCCAACAAAGAAGAAGCCGCCAGCCTGCAGAATTCCGCCTATCAGGAGCAATTAGCCTGGGCTGTTTATACCGGTATCTGCAATTATATGTCTGCCCAGAATCCGCAGTAAAAAAAAGTCTATCGTACAAACCATAGTACGATAGACTTTTGTATTATTCCTCATCGGTTTTCGCTTCGTGCGCTTGTTCAAATACCGGGCGGGAAGCCGTCCAGCTCCAGTAATCATTCATGACCTTTTTCTGCGTTAACAGCAGTACTTCCTCCCGGCTGTTCATCCAGAAATAGCCGTCGGCCACATGGTCCACAAGCCGCCAGCCACCCTGCCCGATATGTTCAAACAGGTTGTCCCGGCTTTTTTCACGAACCTTTGTCAGAAACACTTCCGGTGTCTGCTGAATCTGTACCCAGCCTTCCGGATACTTGCGCAGCTGCGCCACCGCTTTCAGCAAATCTTTTTTCTGCCACAGCACACTTCCCAGAATACCAGCCGCCGATAACACCGCCGCCTGAGCCGCTTTTCCCTTTGTCATAGCTTTTGCCTCCCGTTCTTTTTCCGATATCCTGCGCAACAGAACTTGCGAAAAACACCTGAATTTGATATAGTTTTAGTAATGATTCATTATCATAGGAAGGAGTGATTTTCATGGCAGGCAGAAACGCCGACGAACTGCAGGGCGTAACCCAGTTAGGCAGCCAGAAAACCAGATATCCGGACGATTATGCACCAGAAATGCTGGAAACCTTTCCAAACAAACATCCGGAAAACGATTATTTTGTAAAATTCAACTGTCCCGAATTTACCAGCCTCTGCCCAATGACCGGGCAGCCGGACTTTGCTACCATTTATATTTCCTACGTTCCGGGCGAACGCATGGTAGAAAGCAAATCGCTGAAACTGTATCTGTTCAGCTTCCGCAACCACGGTGATTTTCACGAAGACTGCGTAAACATCATCATGAAAGACTTAATCAAACTCATGGACCCGAAATACATCGAAGTATGGGGCAAATTTACACCGCGCGGCGGCATCTCCATCGACCCGTACTGCAACTACGGCAAACCGGGCACCCCATGGGCAGACGTTGCCTTTAACCGGTTAGCAAATCACGACTTATATCCCGAAAAAGTAGATAACCGTTAATACCAGAAGAACTTCTCCTTCAGTAAAAGCTTACTGAAAAAGAAGTTCTTTTTTTGTGTGTTATTTTCCTGCATACGAATCAAACGTTTTTCGGCATCCTACGTTTCATAAAACACCTTCGCAAAATGTTATCCGTATATTTATAGAATAATCTTCCTATTGTCTATTATCTTTCTGCCAGTTTTTTTCAGCCTGATATTCCGGCTCTTCTGATTCTGACACATACATAGGTTCATTCAGCACGTTTAGTACATATTCCACCGGCTGCTTTAATGTTTCTGCGATTACTTCCGGTTCCAGTACATCCTTTAACGCACGAATTGTTTTCTCCCGTTCTTTTAATTCGCCCAGTTTTTCTCCTTCTTTTATTCCTTCTTCGCGGCCTTTCTGTTCTTTGTATTCCAGCGCTTCTTCCAGTTTCCATTCCTGCATCAGCATGTTCTGCACCTCACTCCGTTCTCTTCCAAAAACTC
>DAISWV010000267.1:0-2238 GCA_036826195.1 Peptococcaceae bacterium
AACGCTGATAATCGCTTAAGAGCCACTGATTTTCCGCCATACCGTCGGGAATGGTATATAAAAGCACCTTATCCCCCGGCTCTACTACACGTGGATTCAGCGCTGTAAAATAGTCCATTGTCTGTGCCGCTTCGATTACCGTACCTTTCAGCTCTCCGCTTCGCACCTCGGCAGTAAACAGAATGGTTTCATTCTGAGCAAACTCTGTTTCGCTGATTTCATACAGTTCCATATAGCGATCTGTAACTTCCTGTACAGTAGCCTTAACAACAATCGAGTTATCATCGCCACTGAATGGCTGATAATTTGTCATAGCAATCTCGTGGCCTATCAGAATATAAAGTACGGAAACTGCCACCACTGCCAGATAAATGAATATCGATTTTTTAGAATGTTTCTGCAGCAACTGTTTCATTATTCGTTCTCCCTTCCTGACCGGTATTGTTTATTTCCGGTTCATACAATTTTGTGCAATCTGTTTCGATAAAAAAACAGTGCCCCGGAAAGCAGATGTTCTGTTTTCAGAGACACGGTTTCATTACTAAAAATATGTAAGGTGCTGGTTGACTAAGCCGTAAGCCGGGTTCTGTCGTTGAATGGTCATCTATCTCGAATCCCAGTTGCCTGGAATCTCTAGCGACCTACCCGAGAACGAAGCGGGCCACTCCATACATTCTCCTATTAGGTCTTGCACCAGATGGGGTTTACCGAGCCGACAAGTCACCTTGCCGCTGGTGCGCTCTTACCGCACCGTTTCATCCTTACCGCTGCCGAAGCAGAGGCGGTTTGTTTTCTGTGGCACTATTCCTTAAGGTCACCCTCACTTGCCGTTAGCAAGCATCCTGCCCTGTGGAGCCCGGACTTTCCTCAGCCTTGCGGCCGCGACCATTTCACTTACTCACCCCAGCACCGATTAAAGATTATACCATAAAACGGAACAAAGCGCCAGAAAAATATTGAGATGAATAAAAAAATACTGCTTGCTGTAATGTTTCTGCACCGATATAATGAAAACAGATTCTATTATTTCAAAACAGTTCCAAAAAGAGAGGTATCGTATGAAACATAAAATTCCACCTATATTTTTATCCTTCTTCGTGTGCTGTTTATTGATTGCCGGCTGCCAGATATCTCATTACGATAAAACTGCAGACTATCTCGGACTTCTGGAAGACAACCGGCTTGTCTACCGAACCTTTATAAAACAAAATGCTATGTATTACACATACGATTTTGATACAAAAGAAACCGTTCATCTGGGCAGAACAGAAGGATTTCATCTCACCTATGATACGGCTTCTCTTTTGAATAATCACCTGTATTTTTATGATGTTATCTCAGGAGAAGGACCCCATGCAAAAAATGCATTTTATGATGTTGACTTGACAGACAATACCGTCTCCGAAGTAGCGGTATTTGAAATGAAACCCGATAACAAAACAATATCTACGACCTCCTCCTGGCCTTTTGGAAATACCATTGTAACCATTGGATACGAATCTGACTCTCAGTATTGCAAGTCTTCGCTGGTATATTACCATACCGATACAAAACAATGGTCACATAACTCTCTCGGTGTATACGATAGTCAGGCAAACACCGGTATCTATCCTCTTTCCCTGTACGCCGACGGAACCAGCCTCTACCTGATTCAGAAAGAAGCAATAGAAGCGAATCAGGAAAACTATTATTTTATCCAGTATGATACAGACGGCAATCAGATACGGCGTATCCCTCTTTCCGGAGATATCCTGCATTTTGTAGAAAAAGGCGGTGTATGGTCACTGTATGTGTGGGAGGATTACATTTACATGACCAATTCCCTTGCAGAGGATTTTATCGGCCATATAGAGGGAGAACAGATTACAGAAATCGCACAGGCAGCGCTTTTAAAATCCCACTCTCTCTATCCGGAGGATGCACCTCTTTTCTATGACCGTTATGAAAAGTACTATTACACTCTGGACACCGAATCAGCCGCGCTGATAAAACAGCCTCACCAGCTGCTGACCAGTTATCCGTCGGAACTTATCAAAGCGTTAGCTAATTGGAACTATCGTACACATCTAGAACAGTTTATAACCGCGCATGATACATTAGTCACTGTACTTTATCGGCACAACCAACCAGAAGAAAAGATTCTTACCACCCGTTCGCAAATCGGTGAGATTACTGTTTGACACAAACATAAAGCGAGACCATGCAGAATCATCTGTCAGGTCTCGCTTTTAATTTCTG
>DAISWV010000268.1:0-2230 GCA_036826195.1 Peptococcaceae bacterium
GTCAGAAAAAATCAGCGGTGTTTTGCCGGCGGAGGCCAGCTGCTCCAGGGTTTCTGCCCAGCTGGATAAATCAATATTGTTTTCGTCCATGAGCCGTTTATTTCCTGCATAGTACGGCTTGTCGCCAATCATTGCCTGAACGCCGCGGCCTGGCAGAGCCAGGAAATCCTGCGGCACTGCAGCGCGGATGTTCTGTTCATCGGCGTAATGCATAACCGCTTCTGCAAGCGGATGCTCGCTGTTTTGTTCCAGCGCGGCAGCGATGGTAATAAATTCGTGTACATCGTTATAGATGGTATGAATGTCGGTAACCATAGGTTTGCCCTGCGTGATGGTGCCGGTTTTATCCAGCACTACCGTGTTGATATTATGAGCGGTTTCCAGTGCCTGACCTGATTTAATTAAAATGCCGTGCTCAGCACCTTTGCCGGTGCCTACCATAATGGCAACCGGTGTAGCCAGCCCCAAGGCACACGGGCAGGAAATAACCAGTACGCAAATTGCGCAGGATAGGGCAAATTCAAATGTGGCGCCGTTTAAGAGCCACAGGATTGCTGTGACGAGCGAAATCCCGATAACCACCGGCACAAAAATGCCTGCAATCTGGTCTGCAAGGCGGGAAATCGGTGCTTTGGTAGCGGAGGCATCTTCCACCAGGCGGATAATCTGCGCGAAGGTGGTGTCGTTTCCCACTTTGGACGCGGTAAAGCGGATGAATCCGCCTTTGTTGATGGTGGCTGCAATTACGTTATCGCCTGGTTCTTTTTCAACAGGGATACTTTCACCTGTGATAGCCGACTGGTCAATACTTGTGCTGCCCTCGGTAATGATACCATCAACCGGAATTCGCTGCCCTGGTTTCACGCAGACAACGTCGCCCACAACAACCTGCTCAACCGGGATTTCCATCTGCTGGCCATTGCGCTCAACCGTAGCAGTTTTTGGAGCCAGATCCATCAGCCTGGTCAGCGCTTCGCTGGTTTTGCCTTTTGAGCGTGTTTCTAAATATTTGCCCACAGTAATCAGCGCTAAAATCATCACGGCTGATTCAAAATATAAATCGTGATGATAGCGGTGAACCAGTGCTAAATTACCGGCCCCCAGTCCGTAGCTCATGCGGTAGATTGCAAAAATACCGTATACCATGGAGGCAGTAGAGCCGATTGCAATCAGTGTATCCATATTAGGCGCGCCGTGTGAGAGCGTCTGAAAGCCTTTGATATAAAACTTACGGTTTACATAAGCAATCGGGAGTGCCAGCAGAAACTGCGTAAAGGCGAAGCTCACTGCATTTTCCGTGCCCGATAAAAACCCAGGCAGCGGCAGGCCAACCATATGCCCCATCGATACATACATTAACGGAATCAGAAATGCAAAGCTGATAACAAGCCGGTGCTTCATCTCTTTTAATTGTGCTTCCACCGGGTTTTCAAGCGGTTTTGCGGGTGCTAAAGCAACAGAGGAGGCAGGTGCTGCGTTATCCTGCTTTATACTTGCCCCGTATCCGGCTTTGGTTACCGCCGAGATAATTTCATCGGTGGATAGTCTGGAATCGTCAAATTCCACCTGCATGCTGTTCGTTAACAGATTTACCGTAACATCGTTCATGCCGTCTAAGCCTCGCACGCATTTTTCCACGCGGGATGAGCAGGCCGAACAGGTCATGCCCGTTACGTCAAACTTTTCTTTCAAGTACATCACCTCGTCTACACTATTTCATTAATTTACTCAGCGTATTGATAAATTCCTCGATTTTCTCATCTCGTGCCTCCTGCGTTTCCGCATGGCTTACGCAGTGTTTCAGATGAGCGGTGAGAATCTCTTTATTTACCTTATTCAGCATGGCTTCCGCTGCCATCAGCTGATGAGAAATATCCATACAGTAGCGGTCATCCTCCACCATTTTTAAAATACCATCAATCTGACCCCGTGCTGTTTTTAACAGTTTTGTCACGCGGTCTTTGTCTGCCATCATATTTATCACCTCAAATCACTACACCCCGGGGGGGTGTTTGGATTATTCTGATTATAGCATGACCTTGCAATTGTGTCAAAGGGTAAGCGGGGAAATGTTGTTGCTGCATGTAGAATTATGTGATAAACTGTTGCACAAGGAGGCGAGGACATGACAGAAACAATTATCATTATTATTTTAAGCGTCATCGCAATTATTTTAGCAGCCGGATTTATAAAACAGTTTGCCGGTGAAAATAAAGAAAAACTGCTGGCG
>DAISWV010000269.1:0-2228 GCA_036826195.1 Peptococcaceae bacterium
TTTATAGAAATCACTTTTACGGATTTCCAGATAGGTTAACACCGATGGATGAACGCCTGTTTTATAGGCGTATTCTTTCCATACGTCAAAGTCCGGTTCCACATCGATTCGTTTCAAGCGGTCCCAGGTTACCACGTCGAACTCACGCACCGAGTTGTTATATTCCGGAGGGTTGCCGGCGGTTACTACAACCCAGCCGTCCGGCACGCGATGACGGCCGAATACTTTGTACTGTAAAAACTGCAGCATAATCGGTGCTAAAGTTTCGGATACACAGTTGATTTCATCCAGGAATAAAATCCCCTCTTTGACGCCGGTTTCTTCCATCAGGTCATAAATAGAGGCAATGATTTCACTCATGGTATATTCGGATACGGCATATTCTTTGCCGCCGTAGGTTTTATGCTGAATATACGGCAGCCCCAGTGCGCTCTGCCGGGTGTGATGCGTCATGGAATAAGATAGCATACCTACGCCAAGCTCCCCTGCCACCTGTTCCATAATAGCCGTTTTGCCAACGCCCGGAGGCCCCATTAAAAAGACCGGACGCTGTTTATGCAGCGGCAGAATATAATTGCCTCGTTCATCTTTGGTAAAGTACGCGGTCATCGCGTTTTTTATCTGTTCTTTCGCCTGTTTGATATTCATAAAGGTTTGCTCCTCTCCTGTTTCGGTTATCTGTGTTTCTGTCTGTTTGCTATTCATATATCATAATCTTATGACGATTCCATGTTTTAAGGCTTACAGATTTTCCAGCTCGTAGTTCTGCAGCACTAGTTTAATGGCCCAGGCCGGAACCTCGGGCTCTTTGTAGTCATCCTGCACAAATACAAAGGCGGTCTGATAGCCTGGCTGCCGTTCGGGGAAGATGCCCTGGCCGTCGGTAAAATAAATCATGCCCTTTAAGTTGGTGAACTCTTTATCCCGAATCAGTTCATCCACCCGTTTAAATACAGGCCTGAAATCGGTACCGCCTGTGCCTCGCAGCACCATATTGGCTAAGTAGCGGTCAAATTCCTCTTTGCAGGTGATTTTCACATCCTCGTGAATGACCGCATCACACTGGATGATATGCAGGTTGATTTTGTTGAAGAAGTTCTCCTGCTGCATCAGAATATTGTACGTTTTCTGCACAAAGCTCTGTACAAGCTGACCGCTTACCGAGCCTGATGTATCAATGGCAATGACAAATTCTTTAATGCGCTTCACATCTTTGTATTCCAGCGGTTCGATTAACGGCACGTTTTCATATAAGTTCAGGCCGTAGGTATAAAAAATATAATCGAACTCATCGTCGTTCACCTGCATGACTTCGCCCACCGATGCAAATTTTTTAAGAAAGGCTGCATAGTCATATTTTTCACGATTTACCGCCGCCAGATTCTGCATAAGACCGCGCGCCGACTCTCCGGCTTTTTTGGAAAAGGTCTCTAAATCAATCTGAATCTGCTGGCTTACCTGTTCCCACTGGTCTCTTAACTGCCGTTTGCGCTCAGATAACCGGTCGGGGTTGTCGCTCATTTCATTGGATGCATCCGTATTGCCGGTTTTGTCCGAATCGCCTGCCACGTTGGAGTTATGGTCGCCCATCTCGTCGATTTCATCGCTGATCGACGAAATATACCAGGATTCATGGTCATCGGCCATAAATAAACGCCACCAGTGAATCTGGGTGTCTAAGTCAAGCCTTGCACGTAACAGATAGTGATAGATTTTTTCGGCTGTGAGCTGTCCAATAGCTTTGCGGATTGGCTCTAATACCTCCTGCTGACGTTGTTCTTTCTGCGTGCGGGTGCATTCCAGATTCATTTCGGTAATCATGTTTTCCACCGCCATATCGCAGGCGATGTTCCAGAGCATCTGGTTTACGCGCAGGTCTACATAAAAGTGCTGAAACACACAGTGCAGTATTACATGCAGATAATTTCGCGTGATAATGTTTTTCTCTTTTACATAGGCATGCACCACATAAGGCGGGTCGTATAATAATCGGGCTCCGTCGGTTGCCAGATGCCAGTCGGAACTGATTGGCTCTAACCGGCTCAGCGCCGGATTTAAAAATCGCATCTTTACGGATAACATATCTCTCGAAAACTGCAGAACCTCTTTTGCCAGAGCCTCTACCTTTTCGCGGTCGTTCTGTACACGGTTTGGTATAATGGGATTGGATGCCGTCATGGGCAACACCTCGTTTCTTATTTGCTCTTACTGATTTATACCCGTCTTTT
>DAISWV010000270.1:0-2217 GCA_036826195.1 Peptococcaceae bacterium
TTCCCAGCGATACCAGGTATGCAGTTTTTCCAGTGAATCGGCGCCCGTTAAAAAATAAAATTCACACTCCGGTTCCCGTTTATGCAGTTCCAGAAGCGTATGATAGGTGTAGGATTTGCCATCCCGTTCTTTTTCAATATCTAAAATTCTGCAGCCCGGCGTATCACCCAGTGCCTTGCGGAGCCATTCACAGCGTTTCTCCAGAGGGCTTGGCTGCCAGTCTTTATGCGGCGGCTGTGCTGCCGGAATAAACCAGATTTCATCCAGCTCCAGCTTTGCCCGGCATTCTTCAGCCATACGCAGATGGCCGAAATGCACCGGGTCAAAAGTGCCGCCAAACAGTCCAATCTTTTTTTTCTGCGAACTCATTTGCGAACCTGCCCGCTTCCGTTGATAATATATTTGTAACTGGTCAGTTCTTTTAACCCCATCGGGCCACGTGCGTGCAGTTTCTGGGTACTGATACCGATTTCTGCGCCAAAGCCGAACTGGAACCCGTCACTGAACCGGCTGGATGCATTCACATAAACACAGGCTGCATCCACCATCTGCTGAAACATACGCGCATGAGCATAATCGTTGGTTACAATTACCTCGGAATGTTTTGTGCCGTACCGGCGAATATGCAGAATGGCCTCATCAATGCTGTCTACCACTTTTACCGACAGAATCAGACTGTGGAATTCGGTTGCATAGTCTTCTTCGGTTGCCGCTTTCCCCTGCGGGATATACTGCATGGTTTCTTCGCATCCACGCAGTTCCACACCGGCTGCCAGCAGTTTTTCCGCTGCCAGAGGCAGTACTTCCGCCGCAATATTTTTGTGCACTAACAGCGATTCGGTTGCATTGCATACACCTGGACGCTGCACTTTGCCGTTCATGATAATTTCCACAGCCATCTCGGCATCCGCTGTTTCATCCACATAAATATGGCAGTTGCCTACACCGGTTTCAATAACCGGTACGGTGGCATTTTTTACAACATTCTGGATTAACCCGGCTCCGCCGCGCGGAATCAGAACATCCAGATATTCGTTTAATTTCATCATTTCATTTACAGTTTCCCGGCTGGTGTCTTCGATTAACTGAATAGCACCGGCAGGAATTCCTGCTTCTTCTGCCGCTTTAGCCAGCACCGATGCAATTTTCAGGTTAGACTGAATCGCATCACCGCTGCCGCGCAGCATAACCGCATTGCCTGATTTCAGACATAATGCCGCCGCATCGGCGGTTACATTCGGCCGTGCCTCATAAATCATACCGATAACCCCTAACGGTACTGCCACTTTCCCGATCTGCAGATTATCTTTATTGAGCCACATTTCCTCCACATGGCCGACCGGATCCGGCAGTTCTGCCACGGCACGCAGACCGTCAGCCATATCCTGCACCCGGCCTTCGGTAAGCAGAAGTCTATCTAAAAAAGATTGCGGCTTGCCGTTTTCTTTCGCCTGCGCCATATCCAGCCCATTGGCTGCTATTACTTCATCCATCGCTGCTTCCAGCGCATCCGCCATGGCCAGAAGCCCTTTGTTTTTCTGCTCGGTTGTCAGAACCGCCAGCTGATATGCGGCGTCTTTAGCAAGACGGCCTTTTTCCTGCAATTCTCCCATTTCTGCTACCTCCTATAAAATCAACGACAGATTATCCCGATGAATCACTTCGTCAAAATCCTTATATCCTAAAATCGGACAGATATCACTGCTTTTCTGCCCTTTAATCCGGTTTAACTCCTGGGTACCGTAATGGGTAATCCCCCTTGCAAATTCTCTACCGCTGCTATCGGCAATCCCCACAACATCGCCAGCGGAAAAATTCCCTTCCACCGCTGTAATGCCGCTTGGCAGAAGGCTCTTGCCTTTGTGCACCAGTGCATTCTTTGCACCGTCATCCACAATAATACGGCCTTCCACATGCGAACCAAATGCAATCCATTTTTTGCGCAGATGCGGCTTCATTTCAATCGGCAGGAATAATGTGCCTACATCCTCGCCTCCAGTTAAACGGCGAATAATATGCGTTTCCGCGCCGTGGGCAATCATAAGCGGAATTCCGGCATTGACTGCGATACCGGCCGCTGTAATTTTGGTAGCCATACCGCCGCTGCCGAATTTGCTGCCTACACTTCCGGCCAGACTTTCCACCCGCTCATCGATGGTCTCTACCACCGAAATACGTTTGGCATCTTTGTTTTTCCGAGGATCCCCATCATAAAAA
>DAISWV010000271.1:0-2214 GCA_036826195.1 Peptococcaceae bacterium
ACATCCGCCCGTAATATTGCGGCGCCCCTTGATAATGCGCAAAGATCTCTCAACTTCGCACTTGCGCGCTTTTCTGCGCTGGTGCTTCGCTCGAGATGACAGATACAGAGATGCAGGTTATACGCTCTTCGTCAGGCCTTTGGCTACATAAAAAATATCCGTTATCATAACGATAACGGCTGCTGTTCGGATAACAGTCTGCTCAGACGCTGAAATTTTGCATTTGAAAGGCTGAATATTTAAAACGAAGCCACATATCCTGATTCGTGCCTGAAACTGTTTTACGGCATTTCTAGCGTTCTGAAGCGGGAAGATGCATCGGCACAGACAAAAACGCAGAAGCGGAGGTTATCCTGCTTCTGCGTTTATCTGTGTTATGGTTTATTCGTTTTCACTCTGCATCAGGGCTTTTTTTACCTGAGCACCGATTGCGGTTTCCAGGCGTTTTTTCTGCAGGGTGCAGCCTTTGTCGTATGGCTGGGTTAAGCTGCCGCCATAACGGATATTATTGGCATGGCAGCCGCCGCTGCAGTAAAACCGCGCCCAGCATTTCATGCAGGCTTCTTTGCTCAGCACATTGCTCTGCTGGAACTGTTTGCATAAGTCCAGGTTTACAATGCCGGTGTCCACAGTGCCGACTTTGTAAGCTTCTTCGCCTACAAACTGATGGCATGGATACAAATCGCCTTCCGGGCTGATTGCCAGATAGTCATGGCCTGCACCGCAGCCGCTTAAGCGTTTTGGCAGGCATGGGCCGCCGGTTAAATCTACATTGAAGTGGAAGAAGTTGTATGGGTCGCCTTTTTCGTAGTAAGCCAGATAATGGCGAGCCAGTTTGTCGTATTCTTTGCATGCAGCAAATACATCTTCATCGGTTAATGCATAATCAAATTCTGCCGGTGCTACAACCGGTTCCATGGATAATTCGCGGAAGCCTAAGTCTACCATATGGGCTACATCGGCAGCGAAATCGGTATTGTGATGGGTGTAGGTACCGCGCAGATAATATTCTTCGCCGTTGCGGTTTTTTACGAAGTCCTGGAAGTTTTTCACGATGGCGTCGTAGGAGCCTGCACCGTTCGGGAATTTACGCATATTGTCGTTGGTTTCTTTGCGTCCGTCCAGGCTGAGCACAGCGCTGATGCCTTCTTCGTTCAGGAAATCCTGTACTTCTTTTGTCAGCAGAACGCCGTTGGTGGTTAAGGTGAATTTGAATACTTTATTGTGTAAGGCGCCCTGTTCTTTGCCGTATTTCACCAGTTCTTTGCAGACTTCAAAGTTTAAGAGCGGCTCACCGCCGAAAAAGTCTACTTCGATGTGTTTGCGATGTTTCGATGCTTTGATTAAAAAGTCCAGAGCTTTTTTCCCGGTTTCCAGACTCATCAGAGATCTCTGGCCATGATATGCGCCGCTGTCGGCAAAGCAGTAGCCGCAGCGCAGGTTGCAGTCGTGTGCCATGTGCAGGCAGATTGCTTTTACAATTGGCTCGGTGTGCGGGGTGTAGCCCTGCAGCTCGCGGTCGTCGGTAAAGAGCTGTCCTGCCATCATCAGGTTGCTCACTTCGTCGATTACAGCAGTTGCTTCTTCGTAGCCGTACTGCTCCATCAGCATGGTGAAGGCAGTCTCAAACGGATTTACCACCAGAAAGTCAAAAAAGTCCCAGGTGGCCTGGTCCACTACATGGACAGAACCGCTGTTTACATCCAGCACAATGTTTAAATCTTCAAAACGAAACCGGTGAATCCGGCTGAAATCTAAGTTTTCCATTTTATTTACTCCTTTAATGAATCGATACACAGTACAGAAGGTTGGCAAGCCGGCTGTACTTCGATTTCTGCTTGTGTTGTCATTCCTTTTATTGTAGTTTTTTTCGTATCATTCGTCAACCATTTGCATATAAAGCTTTCTAACAATCAATATTAGGAAGGTGATTTTCCGCAAGATGTGATATACTGAATGAGAAAATCTTAACAATTCCTTGAACAGTTGATAACCATTTCACCACAAAAAGCGGTTATAATAGAATTGTGATAAAAGAGAAGATAGAAACGATCTGCTGAGGCAGACGAAATGAAAAAGGAGTGCGTCAATGATGGATGAAAACGAGTACAGTGTATATGATGTGAATGAACAGGCGCAGGGGCAGTATATGACAGATGCAGCATCGCGCATGGAGCAGGCCGCCTATGCCCAGACCGGCGGGCAGCAGAGCGG
>DAISWV010000272.1:0-2207 GCA_036826195.1 Peptococcaceae bacterium
CAGCGCCGATGGTACTGCGTATTCTTTTCGTGGGAGAGTAGGTCATTGCCAGGATAAGAGAAGAAGAGAGCTAATCATTTGATTAGTTCTCTTTTTTTGTTTCTCTGATAAACGATCTTTGGCTAGTCTGTTGTACTCTGTATACATGCTCTTTGGACAGAAAAACAGTTGACAAAGTACTTGTAATCACATATCATATAAAGAAAGCAATATAAGATAAACCGTTGAGTAAGAAGAGTAGATACGAAAAGTGTTATTATAGAGAGCTGTGGGTGGTGTAATCACAGTATAATGCGTCGTATTGAATGGGCTTATGAGGGCAATCCGAATTCCGGTGTATAGTGGATAGTAGGCGTTGACGGGATCTTCACCTGTTACAAAGGAAGCGTACATGTTAGTGTATAGAGTGAGTGAGCCGAAAGGCTAATTTGGGTGGTACCGCAGGAGCTATTATAGCACTTGTCCCTTAGAGGGGACGAGTGCTTTTTTATTTATTTGATTTCGTAAAGGAGCTGGTGCTGTGAACAGTGACTGGTGGGAAAAACAAACCTAAAACTTATAAGTTGTACTTGAAAATGAATTTATTTATAAAAAGGAGCGATTTCTTATGAAAAAAACAATCAAAAAAGTTGGTATGGCATTATCTTTAGCTGCCTGCATGGGTATGATGTTGACAGGCTGTGGCGGCAACGATGCAGCGCAGAGCGGCAATGATGCGGCAGAAACTTATACAATCGGGATTAATCAGTTTGCAGATCATGGCTCGTTAGATAACTGCCGTGAAGGTTTTATTGAAGGCTTAAGACAGGCAGGTTTTGAAGAAGGCGTAAATGTTGAGTTTGAATATTCCAATGCTAATGCGGATCCAGGGATTGCAAATCAGATTGCACAAAGCCATGTTTCTACTGATGTTGATTTAATCTGTGCAATTGCGACTCCATCGGCACAGGCTTCTTATAATGCAGCAATGGAAAAAGAAATTCCGGTTATTTATACCGCAGTATCTGATCCTGTTGAGGCTGGGCTGGCAGAAGAAGGTATGAACGTAACCGGTACTTCTGATTTACTTCCTCTGAAAGAACAGGTTGCAATGATTCGTGAACTGATGCCGGAAGCAAAAAATCTGGGCGTATTATATTGTACTAGTGAAGCCAACTCTATTTCTAACATTGCACGTTTAAAGCAGATTGCTCCAGAATACGGCTTTACTTTAGTAACAAAAGGGGTAAGTGCTCCAGCAGATATTCCAATGGCTACCGATGCAATTTTAAACGAAGTAGACTGTCTGACCAATCTGACAGATAACACTATCGTAAATTCTCTGGCAGTTGTAATGGATAAAGCAAATGCAAAAGGTATTCCAGTATTCGGTTCTGAAGTAGAACAGGTAAAACTGGGTTGTGCAGCTGCTGCAAACATTGATTACTACAAACTGGGTATTATGACCGGTAAAATGGCGGCAGAAGTTCTGAATGGTGCAGATATCACCACAATTCCATACGAAGTTATCGAAGACAACCAGCTGGTTGTGAATAGTGAAGTACTGGCAAAATACGGCATGGTGGTTCCAGAAGGTATGGAAGTAACCGAAGCGGCTGATATCACAAACGAAGCGTAAAAACGCATAAGCATGAAAACTGGAACTGCAGGCTTTCTGGTCTGCAGTTCTGTTACATAGAAATAATATTTCAATGAGGAAGTGGAAGAAATGATAGACATTTTAATCGGGATTCTGGAACAGGGCTTTATATACGGAATTCTGGCGCTGGGTGTGTATATTACCTACAGCATTCTGGATTTTCCGGATCTGTCGGTAGATGGGACATTCCCGATGGGTGCTGCGGTTGCGGCGATTATGATTGTAAATGGTATGAATCCATGGCTGGCTCTGGCGGTAGCCTTTGTGGCAGGGGCTGCAGCTGGTCTGGTGACTGGTTTAATTCATGTAAAAGGAAAAGTGCGTGACCTGTTATCGGGGATTATTACCATGACGGCACTGTATAGTGTGAATATTCATATTGCGGATGGGAAATCCAATCTGGCGATTTTTACCGGGGAAACTATTTTTAACAGCGGTATTGCAGCTATGCTGCCGGAAATGCTGCAGCCATATCGCGCATTGATTATTAGTGCGATTCTGATTTTAATCTGCAAACTGGTTCTGGACTGGTACTTAAATACCAAATCCGGATTTCTGCTGTTTGCAG
>DAISWV010000273.1:0-2196 GCA_036826195.1 Peptococcaceae bacterium
GCGGAGCGCTGGCGAATCATTTCGCGGCTGGTGCGTTCGCCGTAGCGGATAATTACTTTTTCTACCCGTTCATAGTTTTCTCCGGCAACGGCCATATACACAAGGCCTACTGGCTTTTCATCGCTGCCGCCGCCCGGGCCTGCAATGCCGGTGGTGCTTAGGCCAAAGTCAGCACCGGTGGCTTTGCGGATGCCCTGCGCCATTTCCAGAGCGGTCTGTTCGGATACAGCCCCGTATGCATCCAGTGTTTCTTTTTTCACATCAAGCCATTTCATTTTCATCTCGTTGGAGTAGGAGCATACACCGCCGGGATATACGGCGGAACAGCCTGCAATATCGGTGATGGATTTAGAAATTAGCCCGCCGGTGCAGCTTTCGGCTGTGGCAACGGTGATGTTGTGTTCCAGCAGATAATTTACCAGAGCGGTCTGTAAATCGGGAACATCGATGCCGTAGATATACTGGCCGATGACTGGTTCTATCTGTTCCAGCACAGGCTCCATCATGGCATAGCCTTCGGCTTCGGTTGAGGCAGAGGCTGTGAGACGCAGCATAACTTCGCCTTCTTTTGCGTACGGAGCCAGAGTCGGGTTTGTGTTCTGTGTCATAATATCACGCAGTAAAGTCTCGGCCTGAGATTCACCGATACCGAACAGCCGGATATCACGGGATACAATGATGTTATCGGAGAATTTCTGCAGGTATGGCAGCACTTCGGTTTCAAACATCAGCTTTAATTCCCGTGGTGGCCCCGGCAGCATAATGGCAATTTTATCGCCATCTTCAATGGCAGCGCCCGGTGCGGTACCGCTGTGATTGGTAAATACAACAGCCCCTTCCGGCTGATATGCCTGTTTTTCGTTGTTTGGCTGCATTTTGACACCGCGAATGGCATAAAATTCTTCTAATTTTTCAAAAGACGGTTGATGTAACACTAATTGACGGTTAAAATAATTAGATACGGTTTCCTTGGAGAGATCATCGTAGGTAGGGCCCAGGCCGCCTGTCATGATAACTAAATCGGCACGGTTTACGGCAATATCCAGTGCATCATGTAAACGCCCGGGATTATCGCCCACTACGGAATGATGGTACACGTTAATGCCCAGCCGTGCCAGCTGTTCGGACAGATAGGCCGCGTTGGTATTTACAATGTTGCCCAGCAGCAGTTCGGTGCCGATGCATAAAATTTCTGCATTCATAAAAAATCCTCCCTGTGAAAACGATGGTTCTGATATATAAAGATAGTATCTGTAAGTATTGCTTTTCTTATTATATCGCCGATATATAAAATTTGCAAATTTTCTCAAAAAGATGTTGAATAACTATACATTCGGATGTATAATTATTTCATAATTTCAAGGAGGGACAAATCATGTCTGTTAAAGTAGGGATTGTTGGTGTTACTGGTTATGCAGGCGGCGAACTGGTTCGTCTGCTGCTGAATCATCCGGAGGCGGAAATCGTAGCGGTTTCTTCCAGAAGCAATGTGGGGAATCCGGTATCGGCTGTACACCGACAGCTGTTTGAATATATGGATTTAGTAGAATGCGAAATCAAAGCGGAAAATTATGCAGAATGTGATGTTGTATTTTTAGCACTGCCGCATGGTGCATCGTCCGGGCTTGCAAAAGAACTGGTTGCCATGGGCAAAAAAGTTATCGACCTGGGTGCTGATATGCGTCTGCGAGATTATGCCGTTTATCAGGAATGGTACGGTGCAGAGCATCAGTGGCCGGAAATTCTGCCGGATACAGTATATGGCCTGCCGGAATTATACCGCGAACAGATTAAAGGCCAGAGCTTAATTGCAAACCCTGGCTGCTATCCAACCAGTATTATTTTAGGTCTGGCACCGCTTTTGAAAAAAGGCTGGGTAAAACTGGATACCATCGTGTGTGACAGTAAATCGGGCGTAACCGGCGCAGGTAAAAGCCTGACTGCTAATACCCACTTCCCGGACTGCAACGATAATATGTCTGCCTATAAACTGGCAGCACACCGTCATACACCGGAAATTGAGCAGGAGTTAAGCGCACTGGCAGGGGAACCGCTGATGATCAGCTTTAATCCGCATCTGATTCCGTTAAACCGCGGGATTTTATCCACTATCACCATGCAGGCATCCACACCGGATTTAACCCAGGAAATGCTGGATGCGGCATATCATGAGTTTTATGACAGCGAAGAATTTGT
>DAISWV010000274.1:0-2183 GCA_036826195.1 Peptococcaceae bacterium
AAAAGTCACCGACAAGCTGTACCGGCGCTTTATAACTTCCGCTTAAATTGTAGGCGGCCTTTTCCCACTGCCGCTGAAATTCCACACCAGCTAACACATCATTGCCTGGAAAATCATCAGGAGTTACATTCACCACCAGAGCACTGTTGGCATTTTCGCCATCACGGGCTAAATCGCTCATCCCGTTTACTGCAAGCATTCCCTCCTCGGATGCCGCCGCCACCACCTTGCCGCCCGGGCACATACAGAAGCTGTACACCGCTCTGCCCTGTTCTGTCTGATAGGTTAATTTATAATCTGCAGCTCCCAGCGAATCATACGGCACTTCCATGCCGTATTGCGCCATGTTAATCATCTTCTGCTGATGCTCAATACGCACACCAATGGCAAATGCCTTCTGTTCCATGGCAATCTGCTGCTGATGCAGCTCTGCAAAGGTATCGCGCGCGCTGTGACCAATGGCCAGAATCACCGCTTCCGCTGGAATATATTCATTGCCGTTTACCTCAAGCCCTGCCAGCAGCCCGTCTTTTACGTTTATCGATGTCACCTGAGCACCAAACCGCACTTCCCCACCGGAAGCAATAATCGCCTCTCGCATGGCTTTTACCACCAGTTTTAAGCGATCAGTACCGATATGAGGTTTTGCATGATATAAAATCTCTTCCGGCGCTCCAAAACGCACAAAGGTTTCCAGCACCTTGCGGCAGCGGATATCTTTAATCACGCTGTTTAATTTGCCATCCGAGAATGTCCCTGCTCCGCCTTCCCCAAACTGCACATTGGAATGCACATTCAGCACACCGGTTTTCCAGAACGCTTCTACATCGGCTGTGCGGGTATCCACATCCTGTCCGCGCTCTAACAGCAAAGGCTTATAACCATGCTCTGCAAGCAGTAAAGCTGCAAATAAGCCTGCAGGCCCTGCCCCAACCACAACAGGGCGGTGGCCAAGCGGTTTATCTCCATGTATCGGCTCTTCGTAACGTTCCTGCTTTGCAATGGTAATATTATCTTTTTTGCACTTTGCCACAATCTTTGCCTCATCTTTTAAGCCAGCCACATCCACCGTGTAGATACACTGAATGGATTCTTTTTTACGGGCATCGATGGATTTTTTCACGATATGATATTGCAACTGCGCCAGAGACTTGATGCGAAGCATACGGCAGATTTCCTGCTCCAGCACCTTTTTTTGCTCCTTCTGGGCAGCAATTTTAACATTGCTGATTCGAATCATATTATCCGGTTCCTTTCTTTGTAGATACCGTTTTTTATAGCTTTCTGTACTGCCTCTTATTGTAGCATACCACACAAAAAAAGGCACGGTTTTTATCGCAAACCATGCCTTTTACAGATTTTTCTCTTCGATTGCAAGATACACCTTACGGCAGATAACGTTTTATCTGTGGAATCAGACGTCGTCCCATCATGGCACTGACTGCACACAATACGGCATCTCCTGGAAACGGCAGTACAAAACAGCTTATCAGTAATGGCCAGAATGCGATTTCTGTTCCAAGTACAAACCGGCTGATTACATAGCAATAGGCTGTTCCTGCAATATATACCACCAGCATCCCTGCAAAAGCGGCCAGCAGCAGCCATTTTACATCCGGCTGTTCTTTTTTATACGCGATAAAGCCTGTCAGCCATGTCCCGATAATAAACCCGATCAAATAACCAAAGGTAGGCTGCATGACATACCCAATGCCGCCACCCATAGTAAACACCGGAACCCCCATAAGCCCCAGCAGCACATATAC
Source organism: Peptococcaceae bacterium (assembly GCA_036826195.1). Classification (GTDB taxonomy): domain Bacteria; phylum Bacillota; class Peptococcia; order Peptococcales; family Peptococcaceae; genus UBA7185. Next base: position 1,767 of record DAISWV010000274.1, read on the forward strand.
CAGCACACTGACTGCCCCCAGCTTCGGCCCTAAGAGAATTCCAGCCATAGTAGTGCACCAGAGCTGCATACTTAACGGCACCAGAGGCGTCGGGATGCGAATAAACGCCCCAATACAGATTAGGGCTGTAAACATCGCACATAACAGTAATGAAGTTGTCTTTTTATGCTGCATGACTTCCTCCCCTTTGTTTGCTGCCAGGAATATAGCACGTTCTTATGTAGACAGAGAGAGTTATATATTTGTTAAATGTCCCGCATATAACAGGACATCTTCGCAGGCTGTCCAGATCTTAAAAGACGAAGTCTTGCAAAGATCGACAGGCAAGAAGGATGTCTGGCTATCGCTGGACATGAAAACAAATATTAACTCTTCCTGTAATTCCTGTAATAAAGCAGTATGTTTCATAAAAAGGGC
>DAISWV010000275.1:0-2176 GCA_036826195.1 Peptococcaceae bacterium
AATAAAGCTGTCATGCTTTTCTGCAGTAATACCGGTCATCGGCTGGAACCAGTGAGAGAAATGAGTTGCGCCCTTTTCCATGGCCCAGTCCATCATAGCATTGGCTACAACGTCAGCCACAGTCGGGTCTAACGCCACACCGGAATCGATGGTTTCTTTTAACTTCATATAAACATCTTTCGGAAGTTTGGATTTCATTGCGGCATCGTTAAACACCATGCTGCCAAACATATCCGGAATATTCATTGCTGCTGTTTCCATAACATATCCCTCCATGTATTTTACACAGTTTTTTCTGGAATAAAATAAAAAAGGCACTGCGAGTGTTGCCACCCACAGCGCCTTTGCTGTTTTCTACGAAATTTAGTATATAAATTCTGCGTTTATTTGTCAAGCATTAATTTTCCAGCGCTTAACACCCTTCCATTATCAAAAGACGCAGTGCTGCACAATTTTAACGCGTCTGTTCATTATAAAAAACAAATGCCTTAAACCCGATACACGCCGCAAAATAAAAAGGCCGCAGTTTCAGATATTCTACTGTTTCCAGAACCAGACGGATTTCGCTGTCCTGCTCCTGCTCCGTGATAACCAGTTCACTGCCTTCTACCTGATACGTAATATTATACAGCCAGCGGCTTTCTTTTTCGCCGCAGAGCTTATACCGCCCGTTAATATAGCGGATGGGTTTGTCCTCACCCTCGATACGCTGTTTTGCACCGACAACCATCGCAATGCCGTCCGGAAAATACTCCTCCCACTCCATAGTTTCACCTTCTGTCACTAAAAATCTTTTTCCCATTATAGCACAACTGCAACTGAAAAAGCCATCATGTGTTTATTACACGATGGCTTTTTCAGGAGATTAACAGTAAAACCGTCTTTTATTTTTCAATAATAATCTGCTGGGTTTCGGCTGCCCACTGTACGGTTGCACCTAACGCTTCCGCAACGTAACGGATTGGTACATAGGTACGGTCATGAATAATCACTGGCGTTACATCAAACCCTGGAATGATTTTATCAATAGTCATGGTTAAAGTTTTGCCATCAATATGCAGCGTAACAGTGCGGTTCGTACCGTCCCAGTCTGCTGTTCCGCCTAATATTTCGGTGATAATACGGAGCGGCACCATCGTGCTTCCATCCACAATCACCGGCGCTGCATCACTAGAAACCGTTGCATCATCCACATTCACATTGCAGCTGCCAATCTTCAACACGATTCGTGTGTCATACTCTGGTTTCACAACTGTATGGTCGGAGCTGCTGCTGGAACTGCCAGAATTACTGGAATCGCCAGAATCATTATGGTCAGTATCTGCACCAGCTAATTCATATACGGCTACAGTGCCGCCTACTTCGCAGGCCGCCAGTAAGAGGGCTTCGCCTGTCGGGCTGTCGCTGGCCGGAATAAATTTCAGCCCTTCCGGCGAATCATCTCCAGCTACATCAGCACTGAAATCACGGGAATTGATATAGTTCACATAGGATACACTAGATGGATTGGTGATGTCATAAACCATCACACCGCCAATGCGTTCCTGGGTTACAAAAGCATAGGTTTTATCGCCCACCTCGCCGGTGACAACTGTTTCCGGCTCCGGCCCTTTTTTGCCGGAGCGATCATCAATACTCAAATCATCGTTGGAGCAGTTGAAATAATCTGGCAGATACGCTGCTGTTTTTGCTTCAAAATCACTGCCGCTGTCAAATACCTCTTTCAAGCCATTGGCTGTTACTTCAAACATGGTAAAGGAACGGCTGCCGAACAGATAATCCTTATCATTTTCCAGCCCGTTATAACCACTATTGTTAAAGAATACAACCTTGCCTTCTAAACCACTGTTTTCTGCTGTAATAACACCAGTCGGCGAAGTTTTTCCTTTTCCAAAGTTGCGTTCATCTTCATTGAGATGCCCGGTTCCGGCAGTTTCATCACCCCATTCGCGGGCATCTCCTTCATTCGCTGTCAGAAGATAGGTTTTCCCATCAGATTCATACAGACTGATACCATCCGGCATACGGATACCGCGCAGGCTGTCATAGGTTTTCGCCTGATAGACTTCATCTTTTTTGTCAATATCTACAGTGACACTGCTGTAGTCTTCAAAACCTGCGCTATAGATGCCGCTAAAGCAATTATGTTCTAAATCCAGCACTGCAATGGCATTCG
>DAISWV010000276.1:0-2163 GCA_036826195.1 Peptococcaceae bacterium
GGTCTGCCGGAGCGGTCAATCGCGCCAGCCATCTGCGGACGCAGATTCATAGCAACGCAGTGATTGTTCGCATCCACTTTTACAGAATCCGGTGCGTACATTTCCAGCACTTCACAGCCCTCTGCAATTGCGCCTTCCACTTCATCCGGCAGAGCTGTCATGTCTTTTTTTCTTCTGCGATATGCGATATATACTTTTTCTGCACCCAGACGCACCGAAGAACGGGCTACGTCCATTGCTACATTGCCGCCGCCGACTACTACAACTTTTTTGCCTTTAAACTCCGGCGGGTTGTTTTCGCCAATCCGGCGCAGCATTTCAACAGCAGACATAACGCCTTCTGCATTTTCATTTTCAATGCGTAATTTTTTATCGGTATGCGCCCCGATAGACAGATACACCGCATCCTACTGTTTGCGCAGTTCGTCCATCGTGATATCGGTGCCAACATTGACACCATATTTTACTTCTACCCCGGTGGATAAAATATGATTTAAATCATCATCCAGACGCTCACGCGGCAGACGATAGCTTGGAATCCCGTAGCGAATCATGCCGCCTAACTGATTTAAGCGTTCGTATACAGTTACCTGATGGCCCATCAGCTGTAAATAATACGCCGCAGTCATACCGCTTGGGCCGCCCCCGATTACCGCAATCTGTTTACCGGTGGATGGATGCGCCTCTGGCGCTGCTTTTGGTTCTGCATGGTCAACAGCATAGCGTTTTAATGCGCGAATGTTGATGGCATCATCCACCATATTGCGGCGGCAGTTGTTTTCACATGGATGCTCACATACAAATGCACAGGCAGTCGGGAATGGATTATCTTTACGGATTAACTGTACCGCATCGGTATAGCGGCCTTCGGCAACCAGTGCCACATAACCCGGAATATCCACTTTTGCAGGACAGAACGATACGCATGGGATTGGCCCGCGCATATTGCCTAAACATCTGCCCTCTTTGATATGCGCGATAAAATCATCGCGGAATTCTTTTACGCTTTTTAACACAATCCGTGCCGCTTCGTAACCAATGGCACAGTCTGCAGTTAAATAAATGGATTCTGCTGTTTTTTCAATTAAAGGCAATGTGTTTGTATCGGCATTGCCCTCCAGCACATCGTCCATCAGCTGCGCAAGCTGCCCTAAGCCTACACGGCATGGTACACATTTCCCGCAGCTCTGGCTATGGCACAGACGCACAAATGCAAGGCAGGTATCTACAGGACACATCCCTGCAGGATTCGATGCCAGACGATTTTCCAGCACCTGATACAGCGCATCCACAGCCTGCTGAGATTTCTGCGGTGTTTCTAATTTCAAAATGCTCATAAAACTCTTTCAGCTCCTTATCGGATATTTGCTTTCATGAAGATATTCAAATTCAGTAACTAAGAAAATAACAAAGATATAGTAATTTTATCGAAAAAACGCGTATTTGTAAACAAAAAAATACCTCCTTCGCAAAGGAGGTATTGTAAAACATTATCCCTGTTCATATTGTTTTGGCTCAGTGCTTTGCGCTGCAAGGCGTGCCTTCTGTTCGGCCAGAAGCTCGTGATACTCTTCTAAACACAAACTGTTTTCGTGAATATACTGCGCCACTTCGTGCCCCACATAGCGATAATGCCATGGCTCATAAATAATGCCGGTAATATCGCTTTTATCTTTCGGATAGCGCAGAATAAAACCGTATTCCCAGCAGTGCTCCATCAGCCACTGCTGCTCGGCAGTCTGCTCCTGAGAATCATCCAGCATCTGATGGCTGGTGGCTACAATATCGGCTGCAAGCCCTGTCTGATGCTCACTGGTACCCGGGAAGGCCACTACTGTTTTTGCTTTTTCATATGCTTCCTCATAAGGAAGACCCAGATTCTGCTGTTTTACCACCTGTTTATCAAACAGCGTATTCTGCCGCTCCCAGCTCCGATAGCTGGAGCAGATCATTGGCGATAACCCCTCGCTGCGCGCCGCTTCCAGCATTGCTTTTAAATCCTCAGCTGCACGGGCATCAAATTTATAACCGGCACTGTTCACCACAGCCAGTTCCGGCACATAGCCTTCTTCCAGCAGGCTGGTGCTGTTTACAAGCCGTGTCATCCACAGGTTTTCTTCGGATACTTCCGGAATCAATGGCTCCGGAGGTGTCTGTACCTCT
>DAISWV010000277.1:0-2157 GCA_036826195.1 Peptococcaceae bacterium
TCGAGAAAGCAAAAGAACTGTATCAGCAGGCGGCAGAGGCTGGCATTGTAGAAGCTGGTGAAGCGCTGGAAGCATTACAGTAATGAAACAGATAGAGGCTGTTATACCGGAAAAAGGGTATAACAGCCTTTCTTTTTGCATTGCTGTGTATCGGATAAAGAATACTTTATACAAACTGTACTATAACTATTTTAATTTTTTGAACCTTTTATCAAACAGATGATTGACTTTCGCATTTTGCGGTGCTATACTCTGTGCAAGGACAAAAAATGAACGGTCCAAAAAAGTATTATGGGGGAGATTACCAATGAAAAAAGCACGTAAATTAGTTGCTGCATTAACCATGTGTGCTATGGCATTTACAATGACAGCGTGTGGCGGCGGCTCTGATGAAGGGCAGAATGCTGCAGGGGATGAACCAGTTGTAATCAAACTGGCTACCACAGTAAACGAACAGGACAGCTTCCAGGTTGCTGCAGAAAAATTTAAAGAAATCGTTGAAGAAAAAACAGAAGGCGCTTACACCATCGAAATTCATCCAAACAGTGAGCTGGGTGATGAAAGTGACTTACTGTCCTCTATGGCTGCAGGTGAACTGGAAATGGGTATTGTAACAAGCGGTCCGTTTGTAAACTATGCACCAGACATGGGTGTTCTGGATTTACCATTCCTGTTTGGCAGCAGTGAAGAAGCCTATGCGGTATTAGATGGTGAAGTTGGTCAGGAACTGCTGGGTTCTCTGGAAGCAGCAAACCTGAAAGGTCTGGCTTACGCAGAACGCGGTTTCCGTAATGTAACCAACAGTGTTCGTCCTGTAACAACCGCAGCTGACATGGCAGATTTAAAACTGCGTGTAATGGAAAACGAAGTATATGCGAAAACATTTGATGCGCTGGGCACCAACGCAACACCAATGGCATGGCAGGAAACTCTGACTGCTCTGCAGAACGGTACCATTGAAGGGCAGGAAAACCCAATCAATGTAATTTACTCCTACTCTCTGTGGGAATCCAACCAGAGTCATGCAACTCTGACTCGTCACTCCTATGCAACTGCTATCATTACCATGAGCCTGGAAGATTTCAATGCTCTGCCTGAAGATGTACAGGTAATCTTCAAAGATGCAGCTCAGGAAGCAGCTGAATTTGAACGTGCATGGTGTGCAGATAACGAAGCAGAACAGCTGCAGGCTATGAAAGATAACGGTATGCAGGTTGTGGAAAATCCAGATTTAGACAGCTTCAAAGCAGCTGTACAGCCAGTATACGATGCATATCCTCAGTATGCTGACACTCTGGCAAAAATCCAGGCTGTAACCGACGCAATGTAATTTGCAGGTGCAGTTCATATTTGAAACATAATAAGGCGAGGCGGGCAGATTCTGTCGGCCTTGCCTTTTCTCTTACATAATCAGATTTATATAGGGAGTTGAGAAAATGAATTTCGCAAAAGGATTCAGAAAATTCAGTGACGGCATCGATAAGGTGTGTATCGCAATTGTGGTTGCCATGATTGCAGCTATGGTATGTGTTACTATTGCCCAGATTGTTTGCCGAGAATTATCCACAATGCTGGATGGGGTAAAACCGCTGCAATGGAGCGAGGAAGTCTGCCGGTATCTGCTGGTATGGGCAACCTTTCTGGGCGCCAGCAGTGTTTATAAAGAAGGGTCGCATATTACCATAACCTTTTTACAGGGGTTCTTCCCTCCGAAAGTACAGCGTTATATTCATATCCTGGTTCATGTTCTCTGTATCGCAGCGTTTTGTGCGGTTGTTTATTTTGGTTTTAATTTTGCAATGAAACAGATGCAGCTGGCACCATCGCTGCGTATTCCGATGAAATATATGTATATGTCAGTGCCGATTGGCTTTGGCCTGATGCTGATTCATGCAGTGAATGCAGTTTTTGAAGAACTGTTCAAAGCGAAGGGAGGGAACGCATAATGACAGTCTTACTGTTTGCGGTATTTATTATCACGCTGTTACTTGGCGTTCCGGTTGCCTTTTCGATTATGCTCTCTGCTATGTCGGTTATGCTGGCTGGTGATGTAGGGCTGGGGATGATGGCACAGCGTATGTTTGCCAGCACCAACTCTTTTCCGTTAATTGCGGTACCGTTTTTTATTCTGGCCGGTGATTTGCTGGCACACGGTGC
>DAISWV010000278.1:0-2155 GCA_036826195.1 Peptococcaceae bacterium
AATATATTTTATTCGTGATATAATGACTGCCAGTATAACCCTGTAACTTTTTCCTTAACTTCACTAAAAAAGCCGACACCTGATGATGCAGGTATCGGCTAAAAGCCCATATAGAAAAACCACAGCCCTAACAGCAGCACCACAAGTCCCATAAGGATACGGCTGATACGGGTAAATGCGGCGTAGGTTCTGCTCTGTTTCATCTGCTGTACGGCGCCAAGGGAGGTCCCCATCACCACGATGAGAAGCCCGTTGCCCAGCGCATAGCAGAACAGAAGCAAAACGCCCCATAACAGGTTCTCCTGGCTGATTATAACGGTTAAAAGCGCCATTAGCACCGGTGTGGCACAGGAGGATGCAAACAGGCCTCCTAACAGCCCTGCAAGCAGGGCGCCTCCGTAACCTCTGGCTCTGCTTTTACCCAAAAAGGCCATCGGCTGAATAAAGGTATACACATCCCAGATCTGCAGTGCCATTAAAATCATCAGCACACCTGCAAGGAGATACCACCAGGTGCCTATACCGGAAAGCACCGAGCCTGCCAAAGCGGCCAGGGTGCCCAGCGCGGTAAGGGTAATAGCTGTGCCAAAGGCAAAGGTGAGGGATATCCCAAAGGCGCGGATGCCTTTTACATCACTTCCGCCTACGTAGCCGATAATTAACGGCAGCACAGATAACGAACAGGGGCTTACCGATGTTAACACCCCTGCCGCAAAGGCCAGCAGCGGAGCAAGCCATCCGCTCTGCCCTATCATCATAGAAAGCTGTTCCAGCCACATAGTTATCATAATGCGGCTCCTAATTCTGCTAAAATCATTTCCATCTGCGAGGCAGTCAGCATGCCTTCATGCACGGTCATGACATGGGTATCGGTATCGGTCAGCACATAGCGCAGAAAATTAATCTTCTGGCTCAGCTCATCGGATGGCACATAAGGTGTGCCGTCGGCATAATAAAATACCTGCATCGGCGTGCCGCGCACCGGTATCTGAAGGGTAACGCCAGGCTGTTCGTGCATATTTACATCGCAAACAATTGCTGTATCTTTATAATCTTCCATTACGGCTTTGAGGTCCGGCTCCATCTTTACACAGTATGGGCAGTTATCCGAACTCACATTTAATAATACCGGCTTGCCTTCTGCCAGAATGCTTTCTAAATCAAAGTCATCCAAATTCAGCGCATCTATGGCCGCCTGCTTTTCTTTTTCCGCAAAAGACGGTTCTATCGGCACATTTTTGATAACCCACATCGACAGCACAAGGCTGAAGGTGATTAAAAGAATAATCGGCAGCAGCCCTTTTTTCTGATCCATAACGGCGCTCTCCTTTCGGCTTAAAAAACCGGAGCCAGCATGCCCCGGTTTTTAACGTTACTGTTTGTTATCTTCATCAAAAATATTCTGATACTGATATCCATGGTCGCCCTCTAACGGACGGTCATGATTGGTTTTTCCGTTTACAATATCCGCTGGAATCCCCTCCGGATATGCTTTGCATTTAAAGTTTTCCAGCTCACCGCCGGAGATAAAATGTTTGCACACATAACATTTTGAAAACTGAACCCCCATGCTGTTATGCCTCCTTATCTGCTTTTATCTGTTTTCATCTGTTTTTGCAATTCTGCCCGTTTGGCACGCAGAATTTCCAGAGCCTGTTCTGGTTCATCCACCGGCAGCACAGCCGTTTCCATCGGGCAGAAGCCAGTATCTGTACGGTTACGCACAGCCGGCACCAGGGTTTCATACTGCACACGAATCCCGTAGCGGTTCAGCACATCCAGCGCTGGCTGGCTGATCACATACGCATAAATATCCGAAACCCCCAGCAGTACATACAGATATGCCGCCGCTTTGCCGATTACTTTATCCGCGGCTGCGGCCTCTTTAAAATTCATACCGGTATCCAGCCACTGTAAAAGCGGAGTGATGCCTCGCTCTTTGCTTACATAGCTGAATGTGCCCCGGCGCAGTACACAGGTATAGCCCTCTGCATCCAGCATGGCCTTTGCCTGTTTTAAGTCTTCGTTCATAGCTGCTCCCTGCCTGTGCATTTATTTTTCGCTCATTTTTTCAGCAAAATCTTTCATTGCTTCCGAAATCTTAATCTGCTGCGGGCAGACTGCCTCACAGCTTCGGCATCCAATACATGCTTTT
>DAISWV010000279.1:0-2131 GCA_036826195.1 Peptococcaceae bacterium
ACTGCCATGATGAAAACCTCCTGGTTATTGTTTTTACCCTCTGCCCTTATCATACCACCAATTCAGCATTATGCAAGAAAAAATTCTGTATTCATGATCTTTCTATTACAACTCGCTCAGATTATCCAGCATGGCAATGAGGTCATCCTGTGAAGTATATTCATATGCTCCGGTATCCAGTTCCATTCGCTGTTCTGCACTGAGCCTGTCCACAGGCACATCGGTTATCAAAAAGGCGCCGCCGTCGTTTCCTATTGTGGCCGGGCCAAAATAAACGGCAAGATACTGCCCGCTCTCGTTGATCCCAAGATGGTACATCTTCTGGTGTTTTTCACACAGGCCCCGCACATTGCGGCAGATAGTAACCACATTATCATCATCCTCGGTAATATTCCATTCGGGAATGGGGTAACGGTTCAGCAATTCACTGAGCGACAGTTCCCGCAGCATAGCCTCGGTTGCCTCATCGCCGGGCTGACGGATTGCTTCACAGTCCAGCTGATACTGTTCACAAAGCTCATGCCGTTCCTGCCACTGAAAGCTGCGCGGCTTCTGCGGCTCAATATCAGCAGATACATTCGGCTGTTCCGGCAGATTATAGCGCTCTTCATATACCTCATTCAGCAAAAACCCCATAGCAGCCGAACATGCAAACAGCAGACAGGCTGTGGCCAGATAAAACGTTTTTTTATACGGTGTTTCCATAGTCATCATTCCATTCTGTAAATTCATGGTTCCTGATTACTATGTCCACTGTTTCTCACTTTTATACAAATCGTTCCAGTTTCTCATCCAGAATCCAGAAATCTGCACTCAGGTTCACGATGCCCGGATTATCTGTCATCTCCTCAAGAAAACCTAGAATCTGTGTAATAGTCGCTTCATCCTGCACCGGCACCATATCACGCGGCACCAGAATATTGCCCGCCCAGACCAGCGGGATATCCTCTAAATCCAGAATGTCCACCAGCGACTGCAGTTTTGCGGATTTAATGACAATCTCCATTAAATCACCGTCATCAAAACGGACATCATCCGCTCCGGCACCAATACCCTCCAGAACCAGCGTGTTCTCATCCACGCCGCTCTGAAAGCGGCTCACCAGAACCTGGCCACGCTTCTGAAACATCCACTCCACACGTTCCCTGTATCTGCCCCCATAACGCGCAAAACAATCCTCCAGTTCTGCTTCATCCAGACCTGGCAGGCCGTAAAAAATAAAGGACGTATTCCCCGGCCCTCTGCCCTGGTATATCACCGGCTCATCACCGGCTCCATTTCGATACACACAGCGTTTCATCCAGTTTGTATAATCTGCCACATCAACCACCTGCCCGTTTCTATCCTATTTTCTCTGATAAAAAGCAGGGCGGTTTTACGCCGCCCTGCACGTTACGTCAATTGCTTTACATGGTTTCGCTGCACCCGGCGCTGATGCATGGTAATCACACAATCAGCAAAAAATACGTGAAACAGCCCTTTCCATAGCGAAAATCTGCCGGTAATGCGCAGGAGCCGATTCAAAACCGGCTGTATAATATAAACCACGATCTGTGCCAGTACTGCCCAGCACAGCGCAAATTTCAGACAGATACGCCCATCTATCTGCAACCTTTCCCGGCTGTAATCCCAGTATTTTAATGCATATCGACTTTCCAGCCACCATGCACTGATATATTCTACCAACAGCGGCAGCACGCAGCAATGATACGCAAAATGCTTTCTGTCATACCGAAAAGAACCGGCCAGAAGCACACCGGCAAAACCGTACATCGGTTTTACCGGGCCATGAAGAAAATTCGGTTTCCGAAAGGTTCCCGTCTTTACGAAATGAAAGACACCTTCCAGAATCCATCCAAGAAAACTATATATTAAAAAACACTGTCCTGTCTGTCTCAGTATATATCCCCCTCCTTTTTTCAGTCGGGTTTAGCATGAGACAGACCACTCTTCTTTATTCGTTGTAATCGCCGTATATCGGCAGTTTTTTATACCAGATATGACGATGCTTTGCAGGCCAGAATACCGCCAGCACCGTATAGATTTCCAGTCGCCCGATTAACATCAGCGCACTGCACAGCCATTTTGCCGCCGCTGGTGCCGATGAAAACGACTCAATCGGCCCCAGTGT
>DAISWV010000280.1:0-2121 GCA_036826195.1 Peptococcaceae bacterium
AGAGGCCAATATGCTGGTTATGATGATGACAGTTTTTAGCTTTGTACTGATTTTTACACTGAATAAATGGCTGGAAAAACGCAATTATCTTGGAAAGTAGGTGGAGGAATGGGGGTATCTTTTACATTAAAAAAACAGCTGGATCAGTTTATGCTGAATGTATCCTGTTCCTTTCCAGGTGGGGTTCTGGTGATTCAGGGGGAGTCAGGTTCGGGTAAAAGCACAATTTTAAACTGCATATCCGGGCTTTTAACACCTGAAACCGGCCGGGTTGAGGTGAATGGCCGTGTTTTATATAACAGCGGTCAGAACGTAAATATTCCGGTGCAGAACAGAAACATCGGCTATGTGTTTCAGAATTATGCGCTGTTTCCCAATATGACGGTGGAGAAGAACATTCTGTACGGGTTAAAAAATCAATCCGAGTACAAAATGAAGGAAAGACGGGAGGAAATGCTGCAGTATATGGAATATATTCTGGATACATTCCGCATCGGGCATTTGCGAAAAAAATATCCGTATCAGATTTCCGGCGGCGAAAAGCAGCGCACAGCTCTGGCGCGTGCCATTGTAACAAAACCGGATTTACTGCTTTTAGATGAGCCTTTTTCTGCTCTGGATCTGAAAACTAAAGAAATCGTGTATCAGGAATTTCTGGATTTAAAACAGCAGATGCAGATGCCGATTATTTTAATCAGCCATGATCCGAAAGAAAGTGATTTATTCGCAGATTACAGGCTGTATCTGGAAGAAGGGCATGCAGTTGAATCGTTTGTATGATAATGTATTTCTTTGTCATAAATGATATTTAAAAGCCTCGTTTTTGCATATAATAGCAGAAACGAGGCAATATGATACTATAAAATATGTAAGTGAAAAAGGACAAAACTGTATTGGATGTGACGAATTCGAAAGCCAGATGGACTTTGACGAAGGCTGTTCCGCTGTGATGGATGAGTAATCCATCAAAAGCGAACAGACGAGGAAATGTCCAGATATTTGAGAAGAGTCACCAAACAATACAGTTTGTCCTTTTTTGAATTACTAAGCAGTTTATTTACCGAATCCGCAGTTCGGGAAATGACAGGTGGTACAGTTGAGACATAAACCGCCATGCCCTAAAAGCGCTAAATCATGTGGAGTCAGGGTTTCATCTGCCATAATACGAGGCAATACTAAATCAAAAATGGTGCGTTTTGCGTACATGACGCAGCCTGGAAGCCCCACAATCGGCACATGGCCTTTTTCGTGGTATGCCAGAAGGAACATTGCCCCTGGCAGTACCGGAGCCCCGTAAGATACAATTTCCGCGCCGGAATTTTTGATAGCACTCGGTGTTGTATCGTCCGGGTCTACACTCATGCCGCCGGTACAGCAGATAATATCAGCTCCGGCTTCAATAAAATCATTGATGGCTTTGCTGATGCGTTCCGGGTTGTCATCACAGATTGTCTGGCCCAGAATTTCTGCATCGTATTCACGCAGCTTCTGAAATACAACAGGTCCAAATGTATCTTTGATACGTCCATGAAATACTTCATTGCCGGTGGTTACCACACCGGCTTTTTTATGTTTAAACGGCAGGATTTCCATTAACGGTTTATCGCCGGCTAATTCTACTGCTTTATCCAGTTTTTCTTTCTCAATAATCAGCGGAACTACACGAGTACCGGCAATTTTATCGCCTTTTTTGACTGGAAAATTGGAATGTCTGGTGGCAATCATAATATCGCCAAGCGCATTGATTGCGTTTAAGCGTTCTACATCAATTTTTAACAGGCCGTCTTCTGCAGCGACCAGTTCGATTTTGCCCTCTTTTACCGGCGTTGGTGTCATGTAGTCATTTTTACAGATGTTATACAGAATTTCCGCAGCTTCGTTCTCGTGAAGCATGCCTTCTTTTTTCTCCCAGATATAAAGATGGTCTTTGCCCATGGAAAGAAGAACAGGGATGTCTTCTTCGGTAATGATGTGGCCTTTGCGAAAAACGGCGTCTTTGATTACGCCTTTGACAATCCGTGTCAGGTCGTGACAGAGCACATGACCGACTGCATCGGTTGTTTTAATCAGTTTCATAAAATCCTCTCCCGGCAATCGTAGCAAACGATTGTAGATTTAAGT
>DAISWV010000281.1:0-2099 GCA_036826195.1 Peptococcaceae bacterium
GTTTGCTGGGCTACGATTCCTACCTGCCGGAACCAGATGAAGTGCAGCAGGTATCGCTGGTGGTGCCGGGAGCCGAACACCTAAATAGTTACGGAGACGATGGAAACTTTACGCAGGATGCCGATGTGAAGCAGGGGGTGTACAATTTACTGCAGCCGATTGTAAATGAAAAGCTCTATCGCTCCAGTGATTTTGATGGAAACCAATCACCGTATGATTATATGAATCAGGAAACCACATCCATTACCGTACAGTACCGGCTGAAAAACGGGAATGTGAAATCCAGAATCTATCGTGCAGTAACCGCTGAAAGCATTGAGGAGAATTATAAAGCACTGTACAATCAGAACGCGTATCGTGAATCCGTTTATGCGGATTTACTGCAGGCTCGTCCGGAAGATGTTTATCAGATGAATGTGAACGGAACCGGGGTTTACAATCAGGAAACGGATGCAGAACGTCAGGTAATGGAAACAACTTCTACAATGGTGAATGGTGAAATTGTGGTTACCACGGAGGCGGTGTCGAAAGAGTATCCAAAACAGGCTATGCAGAATTATGATACCATGGCGGCCATTCTGGAAGCCTATAAACAGGATGTTTGCGAGCGTCAGTTTGAGGCTTTAAAAACAGCACAGAAATACACAATTGAAATTCAGCTGCCGCCAAAACCAGTATCCGGTCGTCGTTACAGCAGCTACTACTATTTCGATGTGCCGGTGTATGAAACAGATACACGCACTCTGGCAATTCTGGAACAGATAAATATTGATAAAAACGAGCGCAATTTCAGCGATGCGTTAATTTTCCGCTGTGAGCCATCTACAGAAGCAGGGTTGCGCAATATGCTGGAAGCAGCATATTCTAATCTTGAACACGAATATAAGATGGATGCGGAGAATCTGACTGTAGAACGTTGTGTTGAAATGCTGAGCAATCAGGCAGAACTGACAGGCCATATCACTGGTGTGGAACAGGTAAATCAATTCATTCAGGAGTGTGACCTTCTGAGCGGCGGCGGGATTTTTGCAGAATTTGATAACACGCATTTTGTACTGCTGCGCTATAATCATACCGACAGCAACGACTGGCAGAATCAGCTGTTCTATAAAGGCACGGTTCCGGTGCAGTATCAGTAAAGATTTCTGACGGAAGCAGAATAAAAAAAGAATTATGAAGTTATCGAAACGGACGGTTTACGCGGAATGTAAGCTGTCCGTTTCTTTTTGTACCGAAAACTGCACATATACAGATAATCCACAGGAAATATAAAGTAATTTAATACTGAATTGAAATAGAGTTGTGTTATAATATATGCTGAGAGTATATGTGACAGGGAGGCGTTTTGCTTGAGTTACATCAGAGCCAATGAATTTACATTGCAGATAGAGACAGTTGAGTATATTTTCCGGTATGCGCCAGAAATGGGATACAGCGAAGAAGAAATCGAAGAGTATCTGGCAGCGTTTGACCGGAAATTTTTAAAAGTATTTTATGAGAAAGCGAAAGCAGAAGATGCAACATCGTTAATTACCAAAGATCTGGATGCGTTTTTAAACGGCCATGCCTTTGGATATAACACCAGATTCTGTCTGCTGCGCTACGGATTCTAAAAAATTTTAAAACAATGAGGCAGGTGTTCAAATGTTTTACGATTATGCAAAGGTGCATGTAAAAGCTGGTGACGGCGGGAACGGTATTGTGGCGTGGCGTCGCGAGAAATATGTGCCAATGGGCGGCCCGGCCGGCGGTGACGGCGGCGATGGCGGCTCCATTATTCTGGAAGCGGATAATAATCTGCGTACACTGATTGACTTCCGCTATAAAACGCATTACAAAGCAGATCGCGGCAAACATGGCCAGGGCAGCAGCATGCACGGTGCGGATGCCGATGATTTACAGCTGAAGGTGCCGGTTGGCACAGTTGTGCGTGATGCGGAAACACAGCAGATTCTGGCCGATTTAACAGCGGCAGGGCAGAAAGTAGTAGTTGCAAAAGGCGGCAGAGGCGGCAGAGGCAACACCCATTTTGTAAGCTCCACCCATCGTGCGCCTACACTGGCGGAAAACGGCGATGCCGGTGAAGAACGCTGGATTAC
>DAISWV010000282.1:0-2071 GCA_036826195.1 Peptococcaceae bacterium
ATATAACTGTTTCCCGGAAATATCTGATTCACCAAAAATGAAAACAGCCTGCGAAAAATATCCGCAGACTGCTTTCTATATAACCCTTTTCTTTTGAACAATCTATATGAAAATAAATTCATATACCATAAAAATCATGCGCCTGCGCACATCTTATGCCTGTTCCGCATGGAACTCCGCTTCGCGCTCCAGATAAGTGCCTAATACATAGCGCAGAATTTCAGAACGGCTGATAACACCAACCAGCTTACCGTTATCGTCTACTACCGGCACTTTTTTGATTTTCTTCTCCCCTAATACTTTGGCTGCCTCGTCCACATCGTAGTCGGTTTCGATGGACACAATACGGGTGGTAGCCAGTTCCATAACGCATAAATCCATTAAATCGTGCAGTTTTTTCTCAAAGGACTCGGTATCATACCATACTGTGATGAAGCTAGTCATGTCGATAATGCGTGGATTCTGTTTTGCAATGAATTTCATGATATCGCCGTCACTGATGAAGCCCACAACCTGATAGTTTTTGTTTATAATCGGCACACCGCTGATTTTTTTGTCAACCAGCACCTGCAGTACTTCTTTAATGGTTGCGTCATCGTTTACAGTGTAAACGTCTGTTTTCATGATTTCGCTGATTTTTTTGTTCATTTCGCCTAAATTTTCATGACCCAGTTTTTTCATAAACCATCCACTCCTTCACATTATGTTCTATAATCTAAAATGGTTTATAGATAGTATAACGCATTCCTCGCCAAATTGCTACTTTTTTTTATAATTTAGCGGCGTCTTCCAGCGCTTCCTTCCATTTTTTTCGTTTTTCGTCCCGTTTCATGGTATGCGCCGGGCTGGTGGACGGCAGCTGCTTCCAGCTATACTGCGCCAGTATATCGGGAAAATGCTTCTGAAAGCTCTGCTGCGCTTTGCCCCCGTTAAACAGAATATACTGAATGGAAGGGTATGCGGCAAGCAGCGCACGAATATCATTCGGCGTTTCATCAGTAATGCGGCTATCCAGACTCCCCTCACGCTCACAGCTTGCCAGCACATCCCACAAAGCAATGCTGTGACGCAGAAGCATGGCCTTTTTTTCCTCAAAGTCATCGCTGTACGGCTCATCAAAAATATCATACATCATAGGCCAGAAATAATTCTGCTTATGGCCGTAATACTGCCCTCGCTCTAACGATACCACACTGGGCATAGAGCCTAAAACAAGCACGCGGCAGCTATAATCAATCACCGGTGGAAATGAATAAATCATAGCAAAGCCTCCTTATGCCAGCAGATAGCCTTCTTTATACGACCATTTCAGGTAATCCGGATTCTGGTAATACAGGCCTGTACGGAAATCCGATATCTCGTCACTGATGAAAGACCTGAATATCTTTTCCAGTTCCTCTGCCTCTTTGCCATCTTCACTGCATGCTTCAATCAGAATGGTATAGAGCTTCCCGATATCGGTATAGCTTGGAATGATGTATTCACAATTACTAATCGTGTCAAAATCTCCTTGTCCAATGTGATAGGTTTCAATTACCTCATCGCTTACCTGTTCAAAGGAAAGAGAGTGGTTTACTTCCGCATCCTGGAGCTGTTTGTGGATTCCAGCTATGCCAAGCGCCTCCACCACTTTGCCACGTCTATTCAATGTTTTACGCGCAATAAATTCAATCAGAGAACACACATAAAACAGGTTATTTCGATTCTTTTCCGTCATCCAGTATGTCACTCCCTTCAAACGTTAAACAGTCCAGCGCACGAATAGAAGCCCCAGGAAAAATCCTTCGTATACTTCGTTTTTCTCACTTCCGGAAACTCGACAACCGACTTCCCCGCATGATAAATAATCGTTTCACTCATCAGATATTCCTCGCTTTCCAGCAAAATCCTTTGCTTTTATTGTACTTGATATTCAGGCAGAATTCAACGATTTTGCTCCACTGAAAGAAAGCAAACAACCCGGAGAAAGATTTTACCTCTCTCCGGGTCTTCATTCTGATTCTATTATGATTCCCTCTCGTTGCAGGGACTTGCATCTTAAACAATTTTGTTTAGAAGATATTGTGCCTGC
>DAISWV010000283.1:0-2048 GCA_036826195.1 Peptococcaceae bacterium
CTCAACCAATAGGCTTATGTAAGCATGTAAGCACTTCTATAAAAGTCTGAAAAAAATGAAACAGATATAGAGTAAACATTAGAAAAATGCTTACATAGCCTACATGCCTGCATCAGGAACAGTATCCTGAACAAAAGCAGGCAACAAAAAAAGAGGACTCCTGTAAAGGAATCCTCTTAAATGATATTCATTTTTCAAATAAGGCGCAGGAAAATTTTCAGCTGACCAGGCGGCTTTTAATTTTTTGAGCGCCGCGTACTGAACGTACGCAAGCAAACGAATTTGAAAACAACGCAGCTATACGCAAATTTAACAAGCCGCTGTTACTGCATTACCATTTCCTGCACACCCTGCTCTGCATCCGCAATACTCCCTACCGGGAAGAATACGCCCAGACCTTCGCTGTAGCGATAATACTGCACTTCGTCGATGTGGTTCTGTACGTAGTCAGCTGCATCGGCATGGAAGGCATCGGGATAGGACTGGATAATGCCGCCAAACTGTTTGATAACGGTTTCTTCGGCTTTGGCCTCGTCCATATCCATTAATTCACCCAGTGTCATTTTTTCACCGTCAGCCAGGCTGTAGGTTGCGGCATACTGGAAGTAATCCTGATTGCAGCGCTGGCCTTCTACGATAGAAATCATGCCGTTTTCGTTAAACAGCACATCGGCCTGATAGGAGAACACGGCGTCAGCCTCTGCGGTTTCGGCATAGTTTTCGGCCACCAGTGCCACAAATGCTTCTGCACCGCCGGCAAACTGCTGGTTCAGGGTTTCCATCAGTTTATCGGCCTCTTCTGCAGACGATACGACCGGATACGCTACTTCTACGGTTACATTGCCGGCCATGCGGCTTTCCTGATGCATTTCTACATTTACTGATTCCAGCGCAGGTGCATCACTGCCGCATCCGGCCACAAACAGCACCGCTAACGCCAACATCAGTAAAACAACAAATTTTTTCTTCATGTCGGTCACCTCATTTTGTGTATTCGACCTTTTTTTCTGTCTATTCGGACAATTCTCCTGCTTCTACAGCTGGAATTTCTTCATCGGTTTCGATTTCAGCCTCTGTCTCTGCACTGTAAAGCGGTTCGATTTCTGCCAACCGGCCAATCACAACAAAGCGCGCTCTGTAATCGTCTCCCGATACGCAGGTAGAGAGTGTTACAAAGTTATCATCCGCGGTTGCGGTAAACGGCGACAGAATGGCAGAGCGGCGCACCACTTTGGCAAGCCACGCCTCTTTTGCCTCGCGGGATGCAAAGTTTCGATTATAGATATCGCTCAGCGCATCGGTCTGAAACATGGAGATAATCTCATAGCGCCGGTTGCCCTCGGCTGTCATAATATAAAACTCGCGATGGCCGTCGTAAAACTCCTGGTTCTGAAATTTCTTCAGCACTGCAAACATTTTTCCGTTTTTCATGTTGTGTCCGTAAATAACCGTATTGTCATCGGAATAGTCGCCGCTGTTGCGGTAATCCATAAAAATGCTGCCGGAGCTGTTCCGGGTGCCGTCGTAGGTTTTTGCCAGATACGCATCGTTGTTGATGCCACTCTGCACCAGCGGATAGTTCACAACGGTATCGTAAATCCATACCCAGCCGTTCACTTCCGGGTTTACCTGCTCCAGATGGGCAAAGTCGATGGTAAATTCGGGCCATGTGACCGGTTCATCAGTTTCAAAGGTTTCATCCAGTTCCGGCGCTGTTAAAAATTCGGTCTGCGCCTGTTCGTAAAGTTTCTCGCTGGCCCGGTACTCCTGCCAGATAAGAAACAGATTGCCGGCAGCATACACAAACACTGCCAGAAAGAACACCGTCAGTATATTTTTTATCCATTTCTGATTCATTGCAATCACCTACAGCAGCGCCATGCGTTTTTCCATCATTTCGGTATTTGTGGCGAATTTTACAGCCGTTTCTTTTGAGATGCGTTTCTGCTTTGCTAACTCCAGCAGACTGCCATCCATGGTAACCATGCCTTCCCCGGCAGAGGAAGCAATCAGCGCATCCAGCTGATGCACCTTGCTCTCACGCACCA
>DAISWV010000284.1:0-2044 GCA_036826195.1 Peptococcaceae bacterium
TACTTCTGTAAACATCCCAAAAGCTGCGACATAAACAAAATGCTTGTCATTAAATGTGCCCGCATCACAGACAAACGGTTTGCCGCTCACGATGGTTTCCGTTGCATAATGCACTTCTCTCGGCAGATTCAGACTCACTGCAAAATCGTTGGTCGTTCCTGCAGGAATATAACCAAGCAGCGGTTTCCCGTCACTCTGCAGAAGCCCGTTTACCGCCTCGTTTAATGTTCCGTCCCCGCCGGCGCATACTACCATATCGTAGGCACTGCCATCTTCCCGGATAATATCTGTTACCTCGCCAGAATACTGTGTAGTGCGCACCACTACTTTCCATTCTTTCTGTACAAACCGGTCAATGATATCCAGCAGGTTATTTTTGATTTCTGCCTTCCCGGCTTTTGGATTTACCAGAAACAGCAGCTCGTTCTGTTTTTCTTTGTGTCCTTCTTCTCTCTGCATTTCTTTACGCACTTCCTTCTCTCCTAAAACAATGCAGCAATTTCATCCATGCGTTTTTCAGCCAGCCGATAACCATACTGGTAACTGGCTACAATTTTATCAACGTCTTTTTCCATGCTGTCTATAATCCCATCCTCTGCCGGGCGCAGAACAATGGCTCTGCCCTGGCGCTCCAGCTCATCGCAGTAACGAACCGTCTCGTTATAGTTTTCATGACGGGTTAAAAGCGGATTCACAAGATTAGGATATTTTTGTTTCAATACTCTTGCGGCAATCTTGTTGCTGCTGCCCAGTTTCTTTTCGTAGCCAACCGGACGGGTTAGAACAATCAGCAGCTTCTCATTGCCGTCTGCCAGCGCTTTCCGTACAGGAATCGGATCACAGATCCCGCCGTCATAATATACCTCACCACCGATTTTTACCTCTGGAAACATCAGCGGTATGGCACAGGTGGCTTTTACCATGGTATTTTTTTTGTCCAGCTTTTTGCCGTCCAGATATTCGCTTTTCCCGGTGCGGGCATTGGTTACCCCCACCAGAAACGTACCCTGATATTGTTCAAAGGCATTCCAGTCAAAAGGAATCAGTTTGTTGGGAATCTCCTCAAAAACAAAATCTATCCCAAAGATACTGCGGCATTTCAGAAAATTACCTAACCCAAGATATCGTTTATCATTTCGGTACTGACGCAGAATTTCAAGATTGCGCCCAACCTGACGGGATGCATAGGAAAACCCGTCGGTAATACCTGCCGATACGCCGATGCAGTACGGAAACATAATATCATGCTGCAATAGTGCATCCATAACGCCTGCACTGAAAATCGGGCGAAATGTTCCACCCTCTAAAACCAGACCTGGCATTGCTTCTCACTCACATTCTTTCAAATACTACTTATTTCATCTGACAATATGATTCTAATACTGTTAGAGTCATTTATATTATATCACTATACTATTCCTCATGTTGCAAAGAAAGCCCTGCTATAAAATCTTTTTTCTGCTGCAGCTTCCAAAAAATACTTTTCTTTTACGTATATATATGTTATAATTATCACAAGGAAAAAGAATTTTTTATACTTCCTTATATTTTCATTATTTATTATCAAAACGGCAGGAGGAATTTATATGGCTAACATGGTTATTACAATTGGTCGTGAATACGGCAGCGGCGGGCACGAAATTGGTCAGAAACTCGCAAAAGAATTAGGTTTCTCTTTCTACGACAAGGATTTATTAAAAATCGTTTCTGAGAAAAGCGGTATCGAGGAACAGGTTCTGCTGAAAGCAGATGAAACCGCAGCGAATCCACTGTTCGCACCTTACTATCCGCCATCTATCGATCCAGGCTCTTTAAATGACCGCGTATTTAAAATGCAGTCTGATTTAATCAAAGAAAAAGCGGATACTGAAAACTGCGTTATCGTTGGCCGCTGTGCAAACTATGTACTGGAAGACCGCGAAAACGTTATCCGTGTATTTATCTACGCAGATGTTGAAAAACGTATCAACCGTATCATGAGCCGTCACGGAATCGCAGATCGTGATGTTGCAGTGAAATTAATCAAAAAAGTTGACAAACAGCG
>DAISWV010000285.1:0-2036 GCA_036826195.1 Peptococcaceae bacterium
GGCGTTATGTGTGGCATATTCGGGGCAGTGTCTCTTAAGCAGTATGATTGGAGGCAGGAGCGGAAACCGCGGTCTTTGTGCGCAGCCTTGCCGCATGCCGTATCAGTTAGTGGGCGCCGACGGCACCGAGTTTAAAAATGCGGAAGGGCCATACTTATTGAGTACCCGCGATTTAAATATGCTGCATCATCTGCCTGATTTAATTGCAAGTGGTGTATCGTCGCTTAAAATCGAGGGGCGTATGAAACGTCCGGAATATGTGGCAACGGTGGTGCGCCATTATCGCGAAGCAATCGATGCGTATTATAATCGCAGACGATTTGATGCAAGAGTGGCCGATAAAGAAATCACCCAGATCTTTAACCGTGATTTCACCACAGGCTATTATTATAAAAATCAGGGTCGTAATCTGATGAGCCATCTTCGTCCGGATAACCGCGGCGTGCTGGTGGCGGATGTATTAAAAACAGAGCAGAAAAAGGTATGGATTCAGCTGAAAGATACCTTATCCGTTGGCGACGGCTATTTACTATATAACAATAAAGGCGAAGAAATTGCCGGCAAGGTGCATGAACTCTCAATTAAAGGTAAATCTATTGAAAGCGGCAACCCGGGTCAGATTGTAATGTTAACGGTAAGCGGCAATGCAAATGGAGCAAAACAGTTTTTCCGCACCGCTGATGTGCAGCTGTTAAAACGGGCAGAAGCAAGCTTTGCACGTCCATCTCAGATTAAAAAACAGACCGTGCATTTTAAAGTGGAATTACATGAGGGGCAGCCGATTTCTATGCTTGCATGGGACGATAACGGTCATCAGCAGTATGGTGAGAGTGAATATCTGGTTGAAAAGGCTAAAAACCGCCCGAGTGATTACGACAGTGTGTATAAACAGCTGGACCGTTTAGGCAATACCGCCTTTATGCTTGGTGATGTGGTTTGTGAAATCGAAGAGGGTGTGATTGCACCGGCCAGTGAATTGAACCAGCTGCGCCGTGATGTAATTGAAGCGCTGGAAGCGCAGATAAAAGATGAAAACGATGATAAAGAGCCTCTGTACTCTTTTGATGAATATATGGAGGATGCCGGTGATTTATTAGACCGCATTCCACCGCAGGTTATGGCCTACGGATTGAAACAGCGGCTGGCCGTAACAGCAGGCCATAGCGATGGGGTAAAGGCAGCAGCGGATAACGGCGCTCATATCATTTATCTCAATGCAACTCCGCTGCGCAGGGAAACTCCGGTGGCAAAAGAGGAATATAAAGCATTAGTGGACTACTGCCATGAAAAAGGAGCAGAGCTCTACTGGACATGCAGTCCTATTGAAAATGATAAACAGCTTGATGGCGTAAAAGTGCTGATGCAATCTGCAAAAGATGCCGGATTTGACGGGGTGTTAACCGGTAATCTGGGTCTGTTTGAACTGGCGCGTCGAATGGGCTGGGTAAATATTGTGGCCGATTACCAGATGAATATTTTTAACGATGTGACATTGCAGTATCTGTCGGAAAAAGAAATCAGTCGCGCGGTATTATCTCCAGAGCTGAGTCTGGAACAGATTGCAGAGTTCTCTTATCTGGGAAATCTGCCGCTTGAATTAATTGTGCACGGCAATCTGCCGTTAATGGTATCGGAGCAGTGTGTATGCGGTTCGGTACTGGGAGGCCGCACAGCAGAAACAGCCTGCAGTATGCCCTGTATGAAACAGAATTATTATCTGAAAGACCGTATGGATATTCATTTCCCGTTATATATGGATGTAAACTGCCGGATGCATGTGTTTAATTCGAAAACACTGAATCTGTATAAACGTCTGGATGAATGCCTGAAAACCGGTGCCGATATTCTGCGCATCGAGGCAAGAGAGCAGGATGCGGGCTGGATTGCAGAAGTGACGGCCATTTATCGCAAAGCAATTGATGAATACAACAATACCGGTGCCTTTGAAAGTCATGAGGCAGATTTGGAACTCTTAGATGATCTGGCACCGGAAGGTTCGACCTATGGACATTATTTCAGAGGTGTATTATGAATCC
>DAISWV010000286.1:0-2035 GCA_036826195.1 Peptococcaceae bacterium
GCACTTTTCTTACCTTTGCTTTAATCGGTTTTTTCTGCAGTGTTTTCAGCACCAGTTCGCCTTTGCCGTTTAAAATTTCCACGGTGCTGGTCCAGTCCATAATGTGGATAACCCCGATGTCACCGGCTTCGATGCCTGGGATGGCACAGATGGTGCCTACAATATCTACCGGGCGGATTTTGGCTTTTTTGCCGTCACCAATCTGCAGCTTCATAATCTGTTCATGCAGGGCCGCGTTTTTATTGCCCTTGGCTTCCGGCTCCGCATCCATTTTGGCGCGGAAGGATTCTTCCGCATCGGCAATCTGTTGTTCGGTCGGCAGTTCCAGCTGCGGAATTTCCCGCTGCAGCAGTTTTTCGATGTATTTCAGTTCAGAATGCTCCCAGCCTTCCAAAAGCGAAACCGCTTTACCGGAAAGCCCGGCACGGCCGGTGCGGCCAATGCGGTGAATGTACGTTTCCCGCTCTGCCGGCAGTTCATAATTTACTACCAGTGAGATGTTTTCCACATCAATGCCGCGAGCCGCCACATCGGTGGCTACCAGGTATCGAAACAGCCCTTTTTTAAAGTCCCGCATAACTTCGCTGCGTTCCCACTGCTCCATACCGCCATGCAGCCTTGCACAGCTGAAGCCGTCATCCCATAGGGCATCATAGATGGCCTCAACTTCCGAGCGCATATTGGCAAAAATAATGCAGCTGTCCGGGTTATGCACTTTCAGTAAATTCATCAGAAGTTCCAGACGGTCTGCATCGGCACAGTCATACCAGCCATGTTCAATATTGCGGCTGCTGACCGGCTCGCCTTCTATTTTAATGCGCAGAGGCTCTTTTAAATACTGCCCTGCCAGCCGCTCCACTTCCTTCGGCATGGTTGCCGAGAATAACAGCGTTACCCTATCTTCCGGCAGATAGGATAAAATCTGTTCCACCTGCTCAATAAACCCCATGTGCAACATTTCATCGGCTTCATCAATCACCAGATATTTGATATAGCCGGTAAATAAGGTTCCCCGTTCCAAATGATCCAGCACACGGCCTGGAGTACCCACCACCATATGAGATTTCTGCTTCAGGTCTTTTTCCTGCATCCGGAAGGAATGTTTGCCGTATAACGCCGGAATTTTAATGCGTTTTAATTTGCCGATATCCAGCACTTCCTGCTGCACCTGCATGGCAAGCTCCCGGGTCGGCGTTAAAATCATCACCTGCGGTTTATTTTCATCCCAATCCACCAGCTGACACAGCGGAATCGCATAGGCCGCCGTTTTGCCACTGCCCGTCTGCGCCTGCGCAATTAAATCCCTCTGCGCCAGAACCTGCGGAATTACCTGCTGCTGTACCGGAGTCGGCTGCTTCAGCCCCAGTAAATCCAGCGCTTTTAAGATCGTATTATGTAATTTATATTGTTCAAAATTCAGTTCACTTGTCATCCGGTTCCCTGCTTTCCATTCATCTTATAATATCATCATACCTGTTTTCTGAAAAAAAGCAAATACATTTGTATTTTCAAAATATTTTGTTCGCAATTTCCTCCATTTTAGAGTACAATAGAAACAATAGATTATTCGTACAACACGGAGGATTGTTTCATGTCAAAAAAAGTTACCGTATATACCATGAATCGCTGCCCGTTCTGTCTGCAGCTGAAACTGTTCTTAAAACGCAAAGGCGTAGAATTCACCGAAATCAACACATCCGAACATCCAGAAACCTTAAAAATGCTGCAGGATGAAACCAGCTTTTTAACCCTGCCGCAGGTATTCGTCGATGACGACACCTTCCTGGGCGGTTACGACAACATCATCGAACTGCACCAGAACGGCAAATTCAATAAAGTATTCGGTCTGGAAGACTAACACAAAAGGCAGAACCCATAAAAAGGTTCTGCCTTCTTTTACTCTCCCAAATCCATTTTACGCTGATATACCCGCTCGGCTTTTTTACGCAGAAGTGCATACCGCGGAGCATCCAGGCCAACTTCGGTTATTTCGGCGGCCAGCATGCGGCTCTGTTCCAGAATTTTTACATCGTGC
>DAISWV010000287.1:0-2022 GCA_036826195.1 Peptococcaceae bacterium
GAATAACGGCTTTTGTAATTGGCATAGTGCAGCCTCCTTATTTTAAATCGATTAGCATTTACAGAATAAAATTGCTTAAATCGCGATCAACAATCATATCCTGCAGTTGTTCTTTCACATAAGCTTCATCCACAATAAACTGCTGACCTGCATAGTCACTTGCAGCAAACATGATATCTGCCAGCAGTTTTTCCATAATGGTGTGCAGGCGTCGCGCACCAAGGTTTTCTGTCTGCTCGTTTAAATCACAGGCGATTTTGGCCAGTGATTCAATAGCATCATCTGTAAAGATCAATTCAACATCTTCTGTTTTTAACAGCTGTGCATATTGTTTTAAGAGTGAGTTGTCCGGTTCACGCAGGATTCGTTCTAAATCTTCACGACGCAGATTTTCCAGATAGACACGTACCGGGAAACGGCCCTGCAGTTCTGGAATCAGGTCAGTCGGTTTAGCCACATGAAATGCACCGGCTGCAATAAACAGAATATGATCGGTACGAATATTGCCGTATTTGGTTTTTACAACACTGCCTTCTACGATTGGCAGAATGTCACGCTGTACCCCTTCGCGTGAAACATCTGGACCGTGACTGCCTTTCCCGGCAATTTTATCGATTTCATCCAGAAAGATAATACCATGGTTTTCTGCCAGTGCAATGGCTTCCTGCTTCACATCATCAAAGTCAACCAGTTTTTCCGCTTCCTGCTGCGCCAGAATTTTTCTGGCCTGTTCCACAGTCACTTTGCGTTTTTTGGTTTTCTTCGGCATAAAGCTGCCCATCATATCGCCAAAGTTTCCGTTGGAATCATCCATACCCATGCTTGCCAGCATATCGTTCATTGCATTGGAATCTTCCACTTCTACATCAACATAATCTTCTTCCAGTTCCTGACGGCGCAGCTTCTGTTTTAAAATCTCACGTTTGTCTTTCACGGCCTGAATGTCTGCATCGCTTACATTATTTGTCTGATTTGCAGGCTGTGCACCGTTATTAAAAAACATCTCAAACGGATTAGCCATCGGTGTTTTTTTCTTCGGCATCGGTGCCAGAATATCCAGCAGACGTTCTTCTGCCAGTTTTTCTGCCTGCCCTTCCACTTCCTGCATTTTGATATCATTTACCATACGGATTGCCGCTTCCAGCAGATCGCGAATCATAGATTCTACATCGCGACCCACATAGCCTACTTCGGTAAATTTAGTTGCTTCCACTTTTACAAACGGCGCCTGCACCAGTTTTGCCAGTCGACGGGCAATTTCGGTTTTGCCGACGCCGGTAGGCCCGATCATAATGATGTTTTTCGGGCTGATTTCCTCCTGCTGTTCTTTTGGCAGACGGCTTCTGCGATAACGGTTTCGCAGTGCAACTGCCACGCTTTTTTTTGCATCGTTCTGCCCGATGATATATTTGTCTAATTCGGTTACAATCTCCTGCGGTGTATAGGTTTCCATAACGTTCCTCCTATTTCACTTCTTCCACTGTGATATTGCTATTGGTATAAACACAGATAGAGCTTGCAATTTCCAGTGATTTGCGTGCGATTTCCGCTGCACTTAAGTCCGTGTTCTGCATCAGAGCCAGCGACGCAGCATACGCGTACGAACCGCCGGAACCAATCGCCACAGTATCAAAATCAGGTGCGATAACCTCACCTGTACCGGATAGTACCAGAATCTCCTCTTTATTGGCTACAATCAGCATAGCTTCCAGATTGCGAAGCATTTTATCCGCTCGCCATTCTTTTGTCATCTCAACAGCAGCTTTTGTCAGATTACCGCCATTGGACTCCAGGTAATTTTCAAATTTCTCAAAAAGGGTTATGGCATCGGATACGGTACCGGCAAAACCGGTTACCACTTTTCCATGATATAACGTGCGAACTTTTTTGGCAGAGTGTTTCATAATTACGTGTTCACCCATCGTTACCTGACCGTCGCCGGCGATGGCAACTTCATCATTGCGTTTTACTGCCAGAATGGTTGTCATAAAAATCCTCCGTTCTCAATACAATTCTTCCTGC
>DAISWV010000288.1:0-2019 GCA_036826195.1 Peptococcaceae bacterium
CTGTCGTACAGTAGTAGATGATCCGGAACTGGAACTGGTTGCGGCGTTTGACCGTGAATATCAGGGCATGGAAATCGGGGCATTGATTGGCCGTCCGGTGGAAGGTGTTCTGGTAGAAACCAATCTGGAAAAACTGCTGGCAGAAACTGAAGTAGATGTTATGATTGATTTTACGGTAGCCGATGCTATGCGTGCTAATGTACCGCAGGTACTGAAAAAAGGGATTGCCGTGGTAACCGGCACCACTGGTTTAAGTGCAGAGGAACGCGCTGAAATGGGCAAACTGGCCGAAGAAAACAATACCAGTATGTTCCACGCAGCCAACTATGCAATCGGTGCTGTATTAATGATGAAATTTGCGGCAGAAGCAGCCAAATATATGCCGCATGTGGAAGTTATCGAGCTGCATCACGATAAAAAACTGGATGCTCCATCGGGCACTGCCGTGACTACACTGGCAAAAATTGCGGAAAACCGCACTGCTTTCAAACAGGGCATGGCTGATGAATATGAAAAAATCGAAGGAGCACGCGGCGGTGAATATGAAGGTATGCGTGTACACAGCGTTCGTCTGCCTGGGTTTGTAGCAAGCCAGGAGGTTATTTTCGGCGGTCTGGGACAGACATTAACCATTCGTCATGACTCCTTATCCAGAGAATCCTTCATGCCTGGTATCGCTCTGGCGGCAAAAAAAGTTCAGGGCTGGAAGGGTCTTGTAGAGGATCTGGAAAATATTCTGTAAGCCTGTGAAAACAATTAAGCACACAGATGACACATAAATACAATTATCTAAAATATACTGGAGGAAGAACCAATGAAAGAATTAACAATTGCAGTTGTAGGTGCTACCGGTGCGGTAGGTCAGGAAATCCTGAAAGTAATGGCAGAACGCAAAATCCCATACAAAGAGTTACGTCTGCTGGCAAGTAAAAGAAGTGCTGGTACTGAAATCGAATATCAGGGCAAAACCTACACTGTACAGGAAACCACCGAAAACTCCTTCGACGATGTGGATCTGGCATTATTTGCAGGTGGTCCTGCAAGCCGTGCATATGGTCGTATTGCACAGAGCAAAGGCTGTGTAGTAATTGATAACAGCAGTACCTTCCGTTTAGAACCGGATGTTCCTCTGGTTGTACCGGAAGTTAATCCGGAAGCACTGAAAGATCACAAAGGTCTGATTGCCAATCCAAACTGCTCCACTATTCTGCTGGTAAGTGCTCTGTACCCTCTGTATAAAAAAAGCAAAGTAAAACGCGTTATCGTTTCTACCTATCAGGCAGTATCCGGCGCTGGTAAAGAAGCTATCGATGAACTGACTCTGCAGGTAAAACAGACCTTAAACGGCGAAGAAATCAAACCTGAAATCTTCCAGCATCAGATTGCATTCAACCTGATTCCACATATTGATGTATGGATGGATGATGACTATACAAAAGAAGAAATGAAACTGGTTTACGAAACCCACAAAATTCTGGGCGATGACAGCATTGCGATTACACCAACTGCAGTTCGTGTGCCTGTATACCGCAGCCACTCCGAATCTGTTTACGTGGAAACAGAAGAAACCATTACACCGGAAGAAGCAAGAGAACTGCTGGCAGCGGCTCCTGGTCTGATTATTCAGGACGATCCACACAACAATGTATATCCAATGCCTCTGT
The DNA here is from genome assembly GCA_036826195.1 of Peptococcaceae bacterium. Taxonomy (GTDB): domain Bacteria; phylum Bacillota; class Peptococcia; order Peptococcales; family Peptococcaceae; genus UBA7185. The sequence continues at coordinate 1,665 of DAISWV010000288.1, forward strand.
TCACTTCGGATACTGATGAAGTATATGTTGGCCGTATCCGTCGCGACCTGGGCTGCGATACTGCACTGAATATGTGGATTGCATTCGACCAGATTCGTAAAGGTGCAGCAACCAATGCGGTTCAGATTGCAGAAGAATTACTGCGTCAGGGCTTAATCTAATAGAAGTGTTTCATTTATTATCAGGATAGCATATAAAGGAGGAATTCCAATGGATTTCGGTAGAGTATTAACAGCAATGGTAACCCCGTTTACAGAAAACGGTGAAGTAGATTATGCAGAAGTAAAACGTCTGGCAGCACATCTGGTGGAAAACGGCAACGACGGTCTGGTTGTTTGCGGTACCACAGCAGAAA
>DAISWV010000289.1:0-2017 GCA_036826195.1 Peptococcaceae bacterium
GTCTCCACCACCGAAATACGTTTGGCATCTTTGTTTTTCCGAGGATCCCCATCATAAAAACCGTCAATATCGGTTAACAGAATCACCAGATCCGCATCAATCAATGTTCCTACCAGAGCTGCCAGCGTGTCATTATCGCCGAATTTGATTTCCTCAAACGCTACTGTATCGTTTTCATTGACAATCGGAATCACACCCAGCCGCAGCAGGGTCAGAAGTGTATTGCGCGCATTTAAAAACCGCTGACGATGCTCTAAATCCGCTTTTGTCAGCAGAAGCTGCGCCGTTGCCTGCCCGTATTCAGCAAAAATCTTTTCGTAAATATGCAGCAGAATCCCCTGACCGACAGCTGCCACCGCCTGTTTTTCCGGAATGGTTTTGGGCCGTTCCTCCAGATTCAGCTTACCCATACCGGCACCAATGGCACCGGAAGAAACCAGCACAACATCTTTGCCCTGATTACGCAAATCACTGAGCTGACGCACCAGTTTTTCAATCTGTTCCAGATTCAGTTTTCCGTTTTTGTGGGTCAGCGTACTCGTACCCACTTTTACTACAATTTTCTGCGCATTGGCAACCAGTGCCTGATATGCTTCACGCCCCATATTCTCACACACCTTATCGGTCAGACTAACCGTTTTGCTTATTTTTTCGGCAGCTCAATCATTGGTTTTTCCGGATTCGGACGATACAGCACCACATTGCGTCCGATTACCTGCACCAGTTCTGATTTGCTCTGTTCTGCCAGTTCCTGTGCCACGTCTTTTACTTCATCCAGACAGTTTTTCAGCACTTTTACTTTTACCAGTTCACGAGCTTCCAGCGCTTCATTCAGGCTGAATAACACACTTTCGTTTACACTTGCCTTGCCCACCTGTACTACAGGATCAACGGTGTTCGCCAGACTTCTCAGATACCGTTTTTCTTTCCCACTTAACATATTACGCATTCCCCTTGTCTTTATTCTTTTTATACTGTGCAGCCAGTGCCTGCAGGCGCTCCTGCTTCGCTTTCTGCTGATCTTTCATTACCGGTTTTTCACCGGACTGTTCCACCCATTTGCCAGCCGGTCCCTTACGAGGTGCGGCATAAACATTTTTACCCATACTCTACTCCGTCCTCCAGTTAAAATTTCTTAATGTTTAATTATAACATAGAACCGCTTATCTGTCATTTTTCTGGACAAGATTTTTTCGAAAAAAAAGATACACAAGCAAAAAAGAGGCCGGTATACAACCAGCCTCCTGTTTCTGTTCACATAAAGCTATTCTGTTTTTTCACAGCGGATGGTGATGCGGTCTGCCCCGCCTATGGTGCAGGTAAACAGGGTTAAATCCCATTCTCCCGCTTCCATTTCTTCAATAGCGGTACTTTTCAGCACCTCTTTTTCTACCACCTGATATCGAAAACTATTGCCGTCTATATCGGTAAATACAATGGCATCCATCGGCTGCAGGTTTTTCAGATTACCAAAGTGAGACGGATAATTGTGCGCCGCAATAATCATGTTGTCCAGATAAGCGGACCCTTTATACCGGCATGGCGCAATTTTTAAATCGGGATAGCTCCACTTGCTGATAACCGGTAATATGAGACTGCAGGCCGGTACTTCTAACGATCCGATATATTTATGGCCGTCTATTTCCTGTTCCGGCATATCCATCTGCGGATTTAAGATATAATCCGGAATTTCGTTTTCTTTCAGCTCCTGCCCGGTATCGATATTCTCTATCACCTGACTGACCGATGCCGAAGCTCTTGCGGCATCATACAGATTATACGCAGCCAGCAGCAGACCTGCCATAATGAAACAGAGACCGATAATAACCAGCAGCTGCGATTTTTTATAGTTCATAAGATTCGCCTCGTTTTAACACAAGCCCTGCTATGATACAGCCCATGCCCAGTGTAATCAGAATACAGACTGGCCACCACAGCTGCCCGGTCTGCGGAAGTTTATCCCCCAGCGGCACACCCGGTTCTGTGAATTCTTCATCCGGTGGTTCTATCGAACCGC
>DAISWV010000290.1:0-2014 GCA_036826195.1 Peptococcaceae bacterium
GAATTTGAGTGAATCTTAGGGAAATAGTTAAAAAACAAAAGGAGTACTTGCATTCTTGGCTGGAATCGCGTATATTATGATGCATAGTATCAGGAAAGAAATGTGTTTCGGCAGTGTATGATATCTGCCGCAGGATGGATATGATAAATAATACACAGATAAGAAGAAAGACTGATGGAACAGGAAAGGTGAAACCATGATTTATGATAATATCGGGCAGTTAATCGGACGCACTCCGCTGGTGCGGCTGCATCTGCCAAATCCGGAAGTGAAGGCAGAAGTGCTCGCAAAAGTAGAATCTTTTAACCCGGGCGGAAGCAGTAAAGATCGTGTTGGTGCCTATATGCTGCTGGATGCAGAAGAAAAAGGCCTTGTGGCGCCGGGTGCAACCATTATTGAGCCGACCAGCGGCAATACCGGTGTAGGCCTTGCGCTAATGGCTGCTGTGAAAGGGTATAAAATGATTCTGACAATGCCGGAAAATATGAGTGCAGAACGGCAGAGCCTGCTGAAAGCATACGGTGCGGAAATTATTCTGACACCGGCTGCGGATGGAATGGCAGGCGCTATTTCCAGAGCGGAAGCGCTGCTGAAAGAAATTCCAGGCAGTTATATGTGTGGACAGTTTGACAATGCAGCCAATCCGATGGCGCATTATCTTACAACAGCGCAGGAAATCTATGCAGATACAGATGGCAATGTGGACATTGTGGTGGCAGCGATTGGTACCGGGGGTACCATTACCGGTATTGCCCGGGGCTTAAAAGAATACCGTAAAGATATTCAGATTGTCGGAGTGGAGCCGCTGCAGTCGGCGGTTATCAATGGCCGCCCGAAAGGTGCCCATAAAATTCAGGGCATTGGTGCAGGCTTTATTCCATCCATTCTGGATTTGAGCCTGGTAGATGAAGTATTGATGATTGACGGGGATGAAGCGATGGCGGAATCCCGTATGCTGGCGAAAACCCAGGGGATTTTAAGTGGTATTTCTGCCGGGGCGGCAGTGCTGGCAGCGGAACAGGTTGCAAGCCGGCCGGAAAATGAAGGGAAACGTATTGTAGTAATTTTACCGGATACAGGGGAACGATATTTATCGACGGAACTGTTCCGGGAATCAAATTAGGAGGAATTGCCGATGAAGTATGCAGATATGCCAGAGCAGAAAATAATTGAAGCGGCTCAGCAGGGAGACGATTTAGCTATGGAACATCTGCTGAAACATTATCAGGGTCTGATGAGTTATATTTGTGACAAATACTATCTGAAGGACGGGGAACGGGATGATCTGATGCAGGAAGCCATGATCGGTTTCGTGCAGAGCGTCAAATGCTATAAGCCGGAAAGCGGCAAGCAGTTTAAGAATTTTGCGTATCTCTGCATAAAACGGGAACTGGACTCCTGTGTAAAACGTTCCAACCGGAAAAAGCATATGGTGCTGAATGATGCGGTATCGATGTCTAATTATAATGAAAATGACGAAGAAATTGAAGGCAAAGCGTCTTATCTGATTGAACGTGATGCCAGCGGTGAAATAATTTCTCCTGAAAATACCGTAGTGGAACGGGAGACTTATGCTGAAATTATGCAGAAAATCACGACAATGCTGTCCGGGATGGAATTGAATGTTCTGGTTCTGCGTATGATGGGGATGTCTTATAATGAAATCACGCTGGCATTGCAGCTGGAAAACAAGTCGGTTGATAATGCAGTGCAGCGTATCCGCAAAAAAGTTAATAAGTCGAAAGCGCTGAATTTCTGCGCAGAAGGTGTTTAATACAAAAAACAGTACAGGACGATTGGCTGATCTGATAAAAAGCAGTCAAAAACGGGGTGTCGTGACGTTTAAAACAGTTGCGGCACCCCGTTAACTTTTATATAATGTATAATAGGGATTTATGCGCTCTTAAATTATTGAAAATTATTATCAATAATTTAACGAAATAAAGGGTTGGTGGACACCAATCTTTTTAGTGAATACTATAAACAGAAATAATGAGAAAAGGCGAAAAAACCG
>DAISWV010000291.1:0-2013 GCA_036826195.1 Peptococcaceae bacterium
TAATTGCAAAGAAGGCTGTGCTATGCTATACTGTGTTGAACTATGCTGGACTTTATGTTGAACTTTTTGCGTCAACCAATAGGGTTATGCTGAACATGTTGGACTTTCTGGGAAAACTCTGAAAAAACAGAAACAATAACAGGATAAGATACTGTGAAGTCTGACATGTTCAACATCTTCAACATAATGATGTAGGCGTATGTAACCGTAATGTAGTCTTAATGCAGGCAGTTTTGGCTTAACCAATAGGGTTATGTAAGCAATGTAAGCCTTTGGGGGAAACTTTTGAAAAATGGAATGAATCATAGAAAAAGTTTCTAAAACAGCCTGCATAGCTTACATGGGCTACATGAGTGTCATTGCGTGAAAACAATCAGAGAATGGATATATTATGAGGAGGAAGAACAATGGCAAAATTATGGGGGGGTCGGTTCAGTAAAGATACCGACAAGTTAGTAGAGGATTTTCATTCTTCTATTTCGTTTGACCAGAAATTATACAAATGGGATATCACTGGCAGCAAAGCGCATGCGCGTATGCTGGGCGATATCGGTGTGCTGACAAAAGAAGAGGCACAGATGATTATTAAGGGCTTAGATGAAATTATGGCGGAAATCGAAGCTGGTCAGGTTACCTTTGACCCGGCGGCAGAAGATATTCACATGAATGTGGAAGTGCTGCTGACAAACAAAATCGGTGCGGTTGGCAAAAAACTGCACACAGGCCGCAGCCGTAACGACCAGGTGGCGGTGGATGTGCGTATGTATCTGCGCCATGAAATTGAAAACACTCATCATTTACTGGTGGAACTGATGAAAACTGTGGTAGACATTGCAGAAGAACACAAAGAAACCATTCTGCCTGGCTATACACATTTACAGCGTGCACAGCCGGTTAGCTTTGCCCATCACATGCTGGCTTATGCCGAAATGTTCAAACGCGATATCACCCGTCTGGAAGACTGCCGTGAACGTATGAATGTAATGCCGCTGGGCTCCGGCGCTCTGGCAGGTACCACATTCCCGCTGAACCGTCATCAGGTGGCAGAGGAACTGGGCTTTGACTCGGTGTGCCTGAACTCCATGGATGGTGTAAGCGACCGTGACTTTATTCTGGAATATATGGCCGCTGCATCCATCTGCTCTATGCATTTAAGCCGTATGTGTGAAGAAATCATCATCTGGTCCAGTCAGGAATTCCATTTTATTGATTTGGATGATGCGTACAGCACCGGCAGCAGCATTATGCCGCAGAAGAAAAATCCGGACGTTGCCGAATTAATGCGCGGCAAAACCGGCCGTGTATATGGCCATCTGATGAGCCTCTTAACCACCATGAAAGGTCTGCCTCTGGCATACAACAAAGATATGCAGGAAGACAAGGAGCCATTATTCGATACCGTGGAAACCTGGCAGAAATGTCTGCTGGTGTTAACACCAATGCTGCGCACTATGACGGTTCGCAAAGAAAATATGCTGCAGGCGGCAAAAGGCGGCTTTACCAATGCTACCGATCTGGCAGACTATCTGGTACGCAAAGGCATTCCGTTCCGTGATGCCCACGCTATCGTTGGCAAACTGGTAGCCGAATGCTTAGACCGCGGTATCAGCCTGGATGAAGTGACCATTGACGAATACAAAGCGCATAACGAATTAATCGAAGAGGATATCTACGAAGCTATTGCCGTCTATACCTGTATGGCTACCCGCAATACGGTTGGCGGCCCTAGCGTGGAACAGACCACAGCCACTATTGCAGCGGAACGTGAATTTTTAGCTGAGAGAATGTAAAGAGGCTGTTAATCTGCAGACGGTGTGTCTAACAAAAAAATAGTGGATGCAAATATGCTTGTCACAAAGATTTTATACCGGTACGATTTGTTTTATGAAATCGTACCGGCTTTTTTTGTTAATTTGGCTTAAATGATTACTCTTTTTTATTAATCTGCATCTAAGTATAGTTCGCACAAAATGAGTTTGCATGCCTGACAAAAAAAACTTGTATCCGTTAAAA
>DAISWV010000292.1:0-1999 GCA_036826195.1 Peptococcaceae bacterium
TCAGAGGCGTCTGAATCCATTCTGCACGGCGAATCTGATACGCTCTTCGCAACGGGTGCTCCTGTTTCCACTGTGCCGTAAACGCATCCTCCATCGGGAGGGATGCCGCATACCATCGGCGGCACTGCCAGTGGCTCCCTGTCATATAGAAAAAACAAAGGAGTGCACCGGCTGCCCACAGGATAAAGAGCCAGTCCAGCGTGCCGGCTGCCTCGCCTGTCACCCGGTTTACGGCTTCCGTTACTTCTATCGGCAAAGCGATATACTGTATTTCCATAGCTGCATCATGGGTTTTTTCAAACAACGGATACACGCTAAACGGCAATGTAATCGTTATCGGCAGTAAAAACCGGCAGACGGCCAGCGCCCACAATGCAAGATAGCACTCCGGCAAAAGTCTTCGCCCGGCTGCTTTTCGAAGCAGTAAAATCATAGCGGTCAGAATGGCTCCCAGAATACTCATCTCCTGAAGTGTCATGCTTCTCACCTCTCACTTACTCCAGATGTTCTATTAACTGTTTCAGCCGGCTGATTTCCTCTTCGGATAACTGCTGCCGGCCAATCAGCGATGCTACCAGTAAATCCGCAGAGCCATCATACATACGGTTAATCAGCTCCCGTGTCTCATAGGCCTGTGCCTCTTCCCGGCTGATTAACGGCGTGCAGTGAAACCCTGGTTCCCGTCTCGCGACGGCACCCTTGTCCACACATTTTTTTATAACGGTATAGGTGGTGGTTTTGCTCCAGCCAACGCTTTCTGCCATTTTTGCGGCGATTTCCCTGGCCGCAGCCTCGCCGTTTTGCCACAGATATTCCATTATGTTCAGTTCACTATCATATAATTTCATCATGCGATATCGCCTCTCTTACTTTTCTATTGCAATAGAATCTTACAAACACAGTCTATCCCAATAGAATAGATTTGTCAATACTATTTTTATAGAATATTCGATTGTAGTAGAATTTTTATACTGTTCTTTCGCACATAAAAACACACGCCTCTCTTTTCAGAAAGACGTGTGCCGACTGCTGATTGCAGGCTACTGTTTTTTTCGTTATAGTTCTTCCGTTATGTTTTTCCGTTTACATGCATTTCCTTGCGAATCATTTTTACAAATTCCTCAATCCAGCTGTCGGCATTTTTGCGATAAATGGCTGCATGAATCAGCGGCACATCAATGCCTTCCACCGGCAGCGCTATAAAATTTTTGGAGGAAAAGAAATACTCATAGGCAAGCCCCGCCATGATGACAATGGCATCGGCATATTTCAGCATATTGCGATGAAAATCGGCATCACTGGATACAATCATATGGCTGTTCTGCGCAAGTTCCCGCATTTCTTCCACCGGCGTAATATCATAAATGGTGCGCAGCTGGGAATGATGGAAGCAGTCTACTATGCGAATATAATCAAGATCCCCGTCATAATGTTTTTTATTGACAACACCAACCATTTCATCCCGGGCAAGCACCTCCAGCACAAATTCGCCCTGAAAGGCCTCGATAATACGCAGAAGCTCCTTTTCGTTAAACGTCACAAGCCCGATATCCGCCTCGTTGGTTCTAAGGCCAAGAATCACCGTTTCCAATCGTTCCACCATATTCATATGAATGTGGATGTTCTGCTTCTGTTTGTTGAGCCTCCCGATAATTTTCGGGAGCACAATATTGGTTACCGTGGAGATTGACCGGATGTGGATATTGTGTTCTTTTTCCTCCGTTTTCCGCTTCCCCAGCTGATTCAGCCTCTCTGCCAGATCCCCCCGCTGTTCCAGAACCTGCTTGGCAAACGCCACGGTTGCCTTTCCTTCCTCTGTCAGAGTTACCCCTTTGCTGTTACGAATTAACAGGGTGCAGTCCAGTTCCTTTTCCAGCTGCTTGATATTCAGGCTCACGGCCTGCTGCGTCATAAACATCTGCTGAGCCACTTTTGATATGGAATTGTGTTCTGCTACCTCCACAAGGCAGCGCAATTGTTCCAGCCGCATTGCAATCCC
>DAISWV010000293.1:0-1981 GCA_036826195.1 Peptococcaceae bacterium
CATATGGCACATACCCCTCAATGTTATCCGGCTTCATTAAAACTATGCTGTACAGCAGCATTGACAGTAAAATACAAACACCTGTTGCAATATAGGGCAAATTTTTATTTTGCTGCATTTTTCGTCCTCCTTTCCATTCTGCTGCAAACGTTCATCAAACTTTACCTCCTGAAAATAAAATATAGAGTTGTTTTCACTGGCCAGTGATTTTTCAGAAAGCTTCCTCGTTCTTACCTTAGCAAATTTATTTTCAACTTGCAATACTATCTACATAACTAACCCTTTCCATGTCATAACTAACCCTAAATACAAATTATTCTAGCAAATAAAAACAGCCCATATTATCATGAGCTGCTATGGTTTAGAACTTTCGTTTTTTCACATAAATTATTGTAATGATGAACGCAACGGCCATCATGGCAAGATACGCATAATATCCCGGCAGTATATAGCGCATTTCAAATGAGATATCACCAATATAAAAGCTATAGCCTTTCCACCAGATATAAATCGCCAGAAACGCATCCAGAAAAAGCGCACCATAAACAGCAAATAGATACTTTGGCCGCCACCGTTCCCACAGAAAATATTCAAACAGCACTACACAAAGCGGATATACATAATTTCCATACAAAATAAGTAGCAATCCAAATGTATCATTTATTTGAGGACGTCCAAACCAGGTAAAAAATATACCAATCTGTCCAAAACAAAAAATAAGCTGTAAGAAGTATTTGCTTTTTCTAGTTGGTGTATCCATATGCTATTTCCCTCCGGTTTATTAATCTTTATACAACAGTAAATTGTTACTTGTCATATCAATATAAGTTTTTATCATCACCATTCCTCCCTGCTTATTGGCAGTGTGATCTGAACCGTAAACATACAGTTTTTACATTGAAGTGTATACGTGCCGTTATATTTTGCTGTAATTTGCCGGATAATCTGCAGTCCAAAGCCGTGCAGTGTTTTATCTGTTTTACTGGTTTCTACGATATTATCCACAATTTTCACATCACAGGCAGTGGTATTCCGTACCTGAATGTATAAATGGTGCCTGTCCTGTGTGATGGAACACCATATTTTGCGCTGCGATGGCTCTGCAATCTGTTCTACTGCTTCTAATGCATTGCTCAGGGCATTGGAACAGATAGAAGCCAGGTCGTCCACAGAAATCAGTATCTGCTGCAGATTTGCCGATACATAACTCTGAAACTCGGCCTGCATTGCTTTTGCCTGTTCCTCCCGGATTGTTAAAATGGTATCCAGAAGTGGATGGCCAGTTTCCACTACCGAAGTCGCGGCCAGCTGGTCACCCTGAAGCTGTGCATATTCCAGCGCTTCATCGGTATGACCGTTTTTAATAAGCCCTGCAATTGTATTCATGCTGTGCTTCATATCATGGCGTAAATGCTGAAAATTCTGATGCTTTTCCAGCAGAATTTTATGATACTGCTGCTCCTGTTCCAGCTGATTGCGTAGAAGTTCCAGCTGCTGTTTGTTCTGAATACTTCGCAAAAGCCCGTCAAAGAAAAAGAAAAATGCTACAGTAAAGCCGGTTAAAATAAGTGTGGGAAATGTGGTAATCAGGTTGATGGCACCTGAATCCAACACAAAAAATTCTATCTGATGGATTACAAACAGCATAGAGACCGGAAAAATAAACAGAATCGAAAAATATAACGGAATCTCGATATCATGCTTTCGGATATACCAGTAATCTTTTGCGTTGGCCAGAAGCCGCACAATCAACAGAATGGTCAGATTGGAGAGCACAACACCGGTAAAATAATATAAATTGCGGCCTGTCTGACCATATTCAAGCGCCGCCTGCCTCATTGGTTCAAGAATCATCACATAACAGTTTTCTACCATTATCCCGACCGTCTGAAACAGGAATGGCACAAACAGTTTTACAAACAGCTGCCCCTCATAGCACATAGCCAGAATCAGAATCACTGCATAATAGCCAATGGTCTGC
>DAISWV010000294.1:0-1974 GCA_036826195.1 Peptococcaceae bacterium
AACCGGGCCGTGTTATCTACGAAAACCAGAAAACCATCTACATTACCCCCGATGAAGAAGCCATTCAGGATATTCTTCTCCAGGGCGGTGTAAAACGGAATACCGAAGAAAGTGAAATCTAAAATATTACAAACCAGTAATTATTACAAAAACAGCGCTTACTCGTTTTTTACGGATAAGCGCTGTTTTATTATGCCCCTGCAGATTTCATGTCCTGTTCCTGTAAAGCTTCTGCTTTGCGTTTTATTTTTCTGTTTTTCAGATATGTTTCAATATTCTGACGTACGAACTCGATTGCCACACCGGTGCACATAATGATTACCAGTGCACAGAAGGCATCGGCAAACACCATCCAGGTACCCTCGTAGGCCGGATTGTGAAAAATACGGTTCCACCAGAACTGGCCGCTTCTGCCGCCATGGGCCATATAAATACCCAGCGTGCAGCTGGATAAAAACGGAATCAGTTTTCCGCCATTTAAGCTGCATTCTTTAAACACCATAAACAGGGAAATGGCCATAGCAAGCATTAAAATCGAGTTTGGCCGTCTGAAATAGATGGCGGCATCCATCATATCACTTCCGCAGATTACGCGAACGATAACGATATATACAAAGAGTACCGCCCAGCTGATTACATGAAGTTTCAGCCACGGCTTCCATCCTGATGTGATATTCTGCTTGGCAAACGGCACATTAAGCCCGTATCGGCGAATATAGCCGGCGATTACATACAGCACTATCAGCCAGATAAAACGGTTATAGTATAAAAAGTTTTCGGTATTTCCGTTTTTCACTGCTGCAAAGGTTGGAATTACCGCAAAAAGCACCAGCGACAAACCGATTAATTTTGCATGCTCCTCTTTAGAAAGCGCATTCAGCAGCTTATTGATATACGGTGAGAAAAGATACAGCAGCACATACGCCGTTGCATACCACCATACCTTGCTGGTAACCGGGAAAAACAGCTTGCCCATCGTTGCCGCATTCAGTTTATAACTGTGTACAAACAGATGAATTACTACCATGGATAACACCGAGTAGAGGAAAATCTGTTTCCAGAGATTCCACAGTTTTTCGGCACGAAATGGCTTTTTGGATGTACTGAGATAATACCCGGAAACAAGAGCAAAACAGTCCACACCAAGCTCTCCGAACATATGCGCAGCCGCAATCAGCACCTGCTGCGGCGCGCTGAACGCCGCCCAGTTGTAATCGGCATTCCAGAAGTAATGGAAAAATACAATCATAATGATAGAGAGCACTTTCAGATAATCCATATTGGCGTCTCGTTTTTTTGTCATCACAATACCTCCCACACAGCTTTGCTGCCTTTCTCTGTTTTGGTAACAATAAGCTTTCGGTCAATCTGGTTTTTCAGCTCGGTTACATGGGAAATAATACCCACCAGCCGCCTGCCGCCGGAAAGCCCGTTTAAAATAGCAATGGCCTGATTGCGGGTCTCCTCGCTCAGGGACCCAAACCCCTCATCAATAAACATGGTATCGATATGCACGCTGCTGGCTGTGTTCTGAATCATATCCGCCATGCCTAACGCCAGCGCCAGCGCCGCCATAAAGGATTCCCCGCCGGATAATGTTTTTACATCGCGGGTCTGGTCGTTTACAATGCTGTAAACGTCTAAATCGAGCCCCACATAGCCCTGGCTGCCCAGAGCCTCGGTATCGCGGCACTGCAGAATAAACTGGCTGCCGCTCATAATATAAAGCCGTTTGTTGGCGTTATCGACAATCTGTTTAAAGTAGCGGCGCTGAATATAGGTCTGAAATTTGAGATGTTTACCGCTCAGCTTCCCGTTGGCCGTATTATCCAGATTGCGTAAAACCGCGTTTTCCTGCAGCATGGTTTCCCGTTTTTTATAAAGCGCCTCAACCTTCCGCTCCACATCCCGGTTATTTTCAAGCAGGCTGAAAAGCCGTGTCGCAGCTGTGCGGCTCTCTTCCATCTCTTTGTT
>DAISWV010000295.1:0-1967 GCA_036826195.1 Peptococcaceae bacterium
GGTAACGGTTATCAGCCCTGTGCTGGATGAGGAGCTTTTTGCTTTAAAGGAGCAGTTTGTATGGCGCAGCAGCAGTTATACAGAAGGTATGCTGCAGGGCAGCTTTTTAGTAATCGCTGCCACCGACAGCCGGGATGTAAATCATGCTGTTTATGAATGGTGTGAGGAGCATCAGGTGCTGGTGAATGTGGTGGACAGTCTGGAAGAAAGCAGCTTTACCGTAAATGCTATGGTAAAACGGGGCGATTTAATGCTGGCAGTATCCACAAACGGAATCAGCCCTGCTGTGTCAAAAAAAATCCGTGAAGAATTAGAAATGCAGTATGGGCCGGAATACGGCACCATGCTTGAAATATTAAAGCAGGCTCGCGAGGAGGCACTGCGCAGTGTGCAGGATGCTTCTAAACGACGCCGCTTTTTACAGTCGGTGGCTGATATGAACCTGCCGGAACTGTTAAAAAACGAGACAAAAGAGGAAGTTCAAAAAAGGGTGAAATTATGTCTATCATCTTACTTGGATTAAACTATAAAAGTGCGACGGTAGAGATCCGTGAAAAGGTATCCATGTCCAAAAGCAATATCCAGAAGCATGCAGAAGCTCTGCAAAATCTGGAAGGTGTAGACGGCATTGCCATTTTATCTACCTGTAACCGTACCGAGTTTTATCTGGACGGTGCGGATGATGCTGCAGCGGTTGATTCTATGATGCAGTTTATCAGCGCATACAGCGAATGTTCGGTGGATTTATTAAAACAGCACATGTATGTGATGACGGAACGGGATGCGGTAGAGCATCTGTTTACGGTTGCGGCCGGGCTTGACTCTATGATTTTAGGCGAAAGCCAGATTCAGGGGCAGGTGCAGGATGCCTACAACTATGCATTAGAATTTGGTTTATCCAGCAATATTATAAATACGCTTTTAATGAATGCACTTACACTTGGCAAACGGGTGCGTACCGAAACCTATATCGACCGGCAGGCTGTTTCGGTAAGTTCTGCTGCAGTAGAGCTTGCAAAACAGGAGCTTGGAACTCTGGAAAACAAAACCGTTTTAATCGTAGGGGCAGGGGATACCAGTGAACTGGCAGCCCGTCATTTAGTAAGCAATGGCATCAGCGGTGTGATTGTAGCAAACCGTACCTTTGATCGTGCACAGCGTTTAGCGGACGAATTCGGGGGCAAAGCCATTCGTTTAGACCATTTTGGCGCGTATCTGGACAGTGCGGATATTGTTATCAGCTGTACTGCATCGCCAAAATATATTATTGAGAAAAAAGATATCGAGCGGTTAGTCGGCCAGCGTAACAAACCGCTGCTCTTTATTGATATTGCGGTGCCTCGCGATATTGATCCTGCAGTAGCAGAGCTGGATAACGTATTCCTGCACGATATTGACGATATGCAGAATGTAGTGGCACAGAACCTGGAAGGCCGTCAGAAAGAGGCTGTAAAGGCTCGCCGTATTGTAGATGAGGAGCTGGAGAATTTCTTCTTCTGGCTGGATTCTCTGCTAGTTGTGCCTACCATCGTAAAACTGCGGGCACAGGCGGAACATATCAAGAAAAAAGAAGTGGAAAAGGCACTGCGTCGTATCGACAATGTGACTCCGCGTGAAAAGAAAATTATTGAGCAGCTGGCCCATTCGATTGTAAGCCAGTGGCTGCATAAACCAATGTATAATCTGCGCGATCTGGCCGGGCATCACGAAGACCGCATTGATTGCTATATGCGGGCAATTCATGATTTATTCGGGCTCTCGGAGTTAGACGGGCAAGAAAATGAGGTGAAGCAGGATGAGTAAAAAAGTGGTGAAGGTTGGTACCCGTGACAGTATTTTGGCTATGTGGCAGACGCAGTTCGTGGTGGATGAATTAAAAAAAGTAACCGACCAGTATGAATTTGAAATCATCTCGCTGAAAACAAAAGGCGATAAAATTTTAGATGTGGCGCTGGCAAAAATCGGCG
>DAISWV010000296.1:0-1961 GCA_036826195.1 Peptococcaceae bacterium
ATTGGCTGTGGCGATGCCATATCCACCCCTGCGATTTTTAACAGGTTGATAGGATAATCAGATCCGCCGCAGGTTAAGAAGTGACGATAGTTTTTAACGGCATCTTCTTCACCGTTCAGAATTTTTTTGGAGATACTTACTGCCGCGGAAATACCGGTTGCATACTGATATACATAGAATGCACGATAGAAATGCGGAATACGTGCCCATTCACAGCTCAGCACATCGTCGATTACAAAATCTTCGCCGTGATAGATTTCGTACAGCTTGCGGTAATTGTCGCACAACACATCCGGCAGTAACGGCATGCCCTGTTCTACCATCTGATGGGTCTGGTTTTCAAAATCCGCAAATAATGTCTGGCGGTACAGGGTAGAGCGGATGTTATCCAGCTGGTTGCATAACAGCAGTGCTTTTTCTGCATCGGATTTACTGTTTTTGTACAGATAGTCAAACAGAAGCTGTTCGTTTACAGTGGATGCCACTTCGGCGGTAAAGATGCAGTAATCCGAATATACATACGGCTGATGTTTGTTGCTGTAGTAGCTGTGCATCACATGACCCAGTTCGTGAGCGATGGTAAATACGTCATTCAGAGTGCCTGTAAAATTCAGCAGCGAGAATGGATGATAGCCGTAGGAATGGATCGCATAAGCGCCGGTTGCTTTATTTTTAGCCGGATATACATCAATCCAGCGGTTTTCGAATGCTTCTTTTAACACAGCGGTGTAATCCTCACCCAGTACTGCTGTTGCCTCAAGTACAATCTGCTGCGCTTCTTCGTAGGTGTAGGTACGGTCAATACCAGGCACCAGAGGTACAAATAAATCGCTGAAATGAATTTCCGGCAGAGCCAGCACTTCTTTGCGCAGTGTTACATAATCCTGCAGAGGTGCCACATTTTTGCGCACGGTTGCGATTAAATTGTCGTATACTTCTTCTGGAATATGGTTGCCGAACAGTGCCATTGCGCGGGCAGAAGAATATTTACGGCTTTTTGCAATAAACACATCATTTTTTACAGAGCCGTAGTAGGCGGAAGTAATGGTATTAATGTGCTGTTTGTAAACGCCCAGCAGTTTCTGGAAAAACTCGTGGCGGAATGCAGCATCTGGATGAATCAGAGCAACCTGGTAGTTGTTATTATTAACTTCCATGGATTCGCCTTCCGGTGTAATAATTTCCGGATACTGAATATCATTAACACTTAAATCATCATAGATTTTTTCAAAGGAGTTGCCCAGTGCACCCATTTTGCTTAAAATTTCTTCAATCTGCTGGTTAAAAATGTGTGCTTTTTGTTCAAACAGGCCTTCCATCATGAAGTTATACAGCTTTAATTCCGGTTTCTGTTCCACATATCCGGCAAAAATTTCTGGCGTTAATTCCAGCAATTCCGGTTCTAAAAAGGAAAGCTGCTCTGCAATAGCAGTGTAAACGCTGTCGGCTGTTTCGTATAAATCTTTGGCTTCACTGTTGGACATATTCTGGTCGAAATACATTTTGGAATAAACAAACAGTGCGGTCAGTTTTTCGCCCAGGTCATCGTTCATCTTCAGTGCCTGGTATAAAGTGTCGGCATCATTTGTGATAGTTCCCTGCATAGCAGATAAAGCTTTTGTCAGATTTTTTGCTTCTTCCAGGCTGCTGCGCCATTCGGCGGCATCCTGAAACATATGGGTTAAATCCCAGGTATCGTTTATGTTGGACATGGTGATATCCTCCTGTTCGTTATATGATTGTTATTGTACAAGAATACGATTGTTTTATGCGTATTAGTATAGCAGATGAAACCGTTTTTGACTATGAACTTTTTAAATCTGAAAGAAAGCGTTGAACTGTCCTGAAAAATAATTAAAAACTTTTTAAAATTTTCAGGAAATTATGTTTAGAGAAAAAACAGCGGGGGTATAAATAAATCAAGACAGCAGAAAACAAAAATGAAAAACAAAACAGAAGTT
>DAISWV010000297.1:0-1955 GCA_036826195.1 Peptococcaceae bacterium
CGATAGCGGCTGAGGATTTCAGTCGGGGTTCCTGTTGTAAGAATCTGGCCTTCCCGCATCATGGAGAGTTTTTGACAACGGTCAGCTTCATCCATAACATGCGTGGTAACCAGAATGGTGGTACCATTCTGGCGCATGGTGTTCAGCTCCTCCCAGATATCGCGCCGCAAAAGAGGGTCAATGCCAACAGTTGGTTCATCCAGAATCAGCACTTCCGGGTTGTGAACAATGGCCAGTGCCAGCGAAAGCCGTCGCTTCATACCGCCAGAGTAGGAACCGGCCAGTTTGTGCTGATGGTCACTCAGCTTTACAAGCTCCAGTGCCCGGTCAATGTTGCACTTCATATCGTTTTTTTTCATGCCGTACATAGCGGCGAAAAATTCTATGTTGTCTCGCCCGCTCAGATTCATGTACAGCGCATCCGATTGAGCCATATAACCGATACGGTTGATGATGTGTAGTTTTGGCATCTGTTCTCCCAGAACATGTACGGTTCCTTCGGTGGGAACCAGAATACCGGCAATGGTTTTGATAACGGTGGTTTTGCCGCAGCCGGAGGGACCGAGTATGCCGTAAATACATCCTTTTTCTATTTCAAGGCAGATATCGGAAAGAACTTTTCTGGAACCATATATCTGGGATACATGCCGTACAGAAATACAGGTTGTGTTCATTGCAAACCTCCTGATGATGTGTTTGGTTTTCAAGTTTCTTTTCTGATTTTATAGTACGGTTATCTGCCTGCAAAAGTAAAGCAACACATTTGATACACATGTCTCTTTTTTGTATCTGGTTTGTTTGTTATACTGAGAAAAAGAGACACATGTTGCATTTTTGCTGTTAAGAAGATATTAGAGAATCGGAAAAAGGGGAGAGAATATATATATGGAGAAAAAACAATCGGATTCCAGGCGGGTGCAGGAAACAAAACAAAAATTACAGACGGCGCTGCTGGAACTGCTGCAGGAAAAAAATATCGAACAGATAACCGTGATGGAAATTACAGAACGGGCACAGATAAATCGCACCAGCTTTTACCGGTATTATCTGGATGTTTATGATTTATACGAACAGATTATAGATGCACTGGTAGAAAAACTGCAGCAGGCCATTCCGCGGGTACTATTGAAAATGCTGCATCAGCCCCCGTTTTCTTATCAGGAAGTGATGATGCAATTCTGGCAGGAAAACCAGACACTTATGACAAAATGCCTGCAGGATAACAGATTAATCCAGAAATTAAAAACGAGAAACAAAGCGTGGTTCAAAGAGATACTGGATATTGATGAAACGGATACAGCGCTTGATTTTATTCTGGAATTTTATGTGGCGGGGCAGGTGGGGCTGGTTTCCTACTGGATGCAGAATCCGGAAGCACTGTCAGAGGACGAATTTTTTGCACTGATGCATAATCTGATTATGCGCGGGCCGCTGACTGTACTAAAAGAACGAATAACGCTTGAAACGCTGGCGAAAGCATACACAGCAACAGAAGATACCGATAAAGAATAAGGACCAGAACGGAAATGCAGAATCTGTATTTCCGTTTTTGTATGAAGTCGATTGTGTTGAAAAAGTAACAATCTTTAACAGAAGGTTTAGATTGCGCAAAGATAAAGTGTCATTCCGTTTCTGGCTGAAAAAATCTGTTATAATCCTCCATAAAATAATACTGAAACAATGCTGTGAATCAGCGGAGAATGCGGGGAGAGACAGAATGAAAACCATGAATTTATTATTTTCCATTAACAGAGGCTGTGTGCATCTGCTGCAGAGCTGTTTAAAATCTATCGAGCAGAAAGGCGGAGCGGAATCGTATGAGGTATATGTGCTGCACTCAGACCTGACAACGGAAGATAAAATGACGGTGCTGGCCACAGGGCTGAAAGGGATGCAGTATCATTTTGTTTCTGTTCCGGAGGAGCTGTTTAAAGGGTTTCCTGTTACAAAACGGT
>DAISWV010000298.1:0-1952 GCA_036826195.1 Peptococcaceae bacterium
GCCGAAAGCCTATCTATGAACAGATTATTGAAAATATGAAACAACTGGTGGTATCCGGTGTTTTGCAGCGAGATGATCAGGTGCCGTCAGTTCGGCAACTGGCGCAGGAACTGGCCATAAATCCGAATACCATTCAGAAAGCGTATGCGGAACTGGAGCGACAGGGCGTGATTTATTCTCTGAAAGGCCGGGGCAGTTTTGTAGGCAGCAGTTTACAGGAACTGCGAACCGTGCAGCAGAAGGAGCTTCTGGAACAGCTGACGGCATTGAGTACAGATTTATATCGGCTGCAGGTTCCGCAGGAAGAGGTTTGTGCGGTAGTGCAGCAGGTTTATGAACAGCAGAAGGAGGATGAAATCCATGACTGAAATGATGAACGCAACAGGAATTTCTGTAAAAGGACTCAGCAAACAGTTTGATAAAATTCAGGCGCTGAATCAGGTAACAACCACCATTCAGAAAGGCTCGATTTTTGGCTTGATCGGCAGCAACGGCGCAGGGAAATCCACTTTTCTGCGGCTGCTTGCCGGGATTTACCGTCCGGATGCCGGGCAGATCGTAATTGATGGTCAGCCGATTTATGAAAACGAAGCATTGAAACAGAAAATCTTTTATATTTCTGATGACCAGTTTTATTTTTCCAACAGCAATATGGAAGAGATGGCCAATTATTTTGCGGCAATGTATCAGCGGTTCTCCTATGAAAAATTCCGCGAATTAACCGGTTTGTTCCGTCTGGACAGTAAACGCAAGCTGAATACATTCTCGAAAGGGATGCAGAAACAGGCGCATATTATTCTGGCGTTATCCTGCCAGCCGGATTATCTCTTCTGCGATGAAACCTTTGACGGCCTTGACCCGGTTATGCGGCAGGCGGTAAAACGGCTGCTGGCCGATGCTGTGGTAGAACATCAAATGACTCCGATTATTGCATCCCATAACCTGCGGGAACTGGAGGATATCTGTGACCACATCGGGCTATTGCATCAGGGCGGCGTGATTTTTGAACGGGAGCTGGATCATCTGCAGAGCAACATTCATAAAGTGCAATGTGCATTTACGAATCCAAAAGGCCGGGAGGATTTCACCGGGCTGGATATTGTTACAATCGAACAGAGAGGCAGTTTATCGATTCTGGTGGTGCGCGGCAGTGCTGATGAAACTGAGGCACGTATAAAAGCTATGCAGCCGCTGTATTGTGAACTGCTACCGCTGACTCTGGAAGAAATCTTTATCACCGAAATGGAGGTGCTGGGCTATGACATCCAACAGCTTATCTACTAAAACAGAAACAAAGGCAGGAAAACGAGGCGTTTTTCTGATGCACAGCCTGCGCAGCTACTGGTGGATTGCAGTAATCTGTTCGGTGGTTTACGGCTTTGCAGGGCCGGTATTTACGATGTTAAAGCTGGATAGTCTTAATATATTCAGTAATCTTGAAAAGGCAACTGTACAGGCTCAGAATACAGGTTATCAGTTTGATTATCAGCTAGATTATCAATTAGTTCGCTGGTTTCAGAGCGAAGGGTTTATGCCATTGTATTTCTCCGCTATTGTGCTGGCAGCGGTTATCGGCTGCGTGATGTTCTTTTATCTGCAGCAGAAAAAACAGGTGAATTTCTATCACAGCCAGCCCATTACCCGTACCCGTCTGTTTCTGAACCAGTATACAGCCGGTCTGATTTTAAATATCGTTCCGCTACTGGTAATGATTGCGGTTTCTTTTGTTGTAGTTGTAGCATACGGCATGGGCAGTATTATTAATATCGGCGCTATTCTGCAGCACACCTTGTATATGCTGTTGTTTCTGCTGGCAAGTTACAGCATTGCGGTATTTGCAGGGCAACTGGCTGGGACTATGGCAACCCATATGGCTATAAATGCGGTGCTGCATTTCGGAGTGCCGCTTGCAGCGTGGATTGTAAATCTCATGTACGGCCTGTTTTTTGCAA
>DAISWV010000299.1:0-1951 GCA_036826195.1 Peptococcaceae bacterium
GCAAATGGCAATAACACATCCGGCAGTGCACGTGTGCAGGCACTCTGGACACTGGAAAAGAATACGGACGGCGAATGGGTGGTAACCCATATCAAAGAACATCCGTAACGCTGTAATAAATTCTAAAGCGGGGAAGGAGAATTGCCCTTCGGGTGCGAACTTATATTAAAGGTTCGTTAATATATGCAGGTTGACATATTATAATGCTATAAAGGAGACATGAAGAATGAGTCAGAACAACGAAATGGAAAAAGAGATTACAGAGGAAGAATTACTGGCGATGCTGCAGGAGATTGAGCAGGAAATCGGGCTGGAGGAAATGAACCGCCGCCTGACTGCTGCAATGGAAAACATGGCAGAGGCGAATCCAGACTCTGTAGCGGATAAAATGCTGCTGATTCAGAAAGGCAATTTTGAAGATATGCTGCTGTTAGCAAGTGAAGCAAACTTCAGCAATGCAGAAACTGTAGAAAAACTGCTGCACAGCTACTATGAAAGCGAAAGCGAAGAAGCTTTTGCTGCTCTGATTATGGAAATCGGCTGGTGCATGTTAAACGGCGGTGCGGTACTGGTGCCAACCATCAGCAGAGATGATATGCTGGATATGCCGCTGTTAGGCGGGGAAACCGAGGATGAAAGCTGGATTCCGCTGTATACCAGCGCAGAAGCAGCCAAAGCATGGCCGGAAGAAGCTGTTATGGAACCGGTGGAACTGGAACTGATGACACTGATGGCAACTGTTAAAACAGGCTTCAGCGGTGTTGTACTGAACCCTGGCACTCCAGAACCGTTCCCGATGGATAAAGAAATGCTTTCTCAGATGCAGAGAGCCTGCAACGATACCCGCGAAGAAGAGGTTCGTCTGGCAAGCGAAGAAGTAGACCAGGCGTTCAGCTCCTGTTCGGCGTGTCCGTCCTGTGCATCCGGCTGCGGTCAGAACGGGGAACAGAATTAAACGTTAGCACAATGCAAACAGCAAAGCCTCTGATAGCACTATCAGAGGTTTGTTTTTTATCAGACCATCCAAGGAGGTCATCCTATGACAAAGAAACCATACGAGTTGTCGTATACACAGCTAAAAAACAGCTGCGTACCGGAAGATTTTGATTTCCGCACAACAGCGGAGCTGCATCCGTTAGACGGAATTATCGGGCAGGAACGGGCGGTAAAAGCGTTTGATTTTGGCCTGGCCGTTAAAATGAAGGGCTACAATATTTATATGTCCGGCCCTGCCGGAACCGGCAAAACAACGTATGCCAAAGCCAGCACCGAAGGGCGGGCCGCAACAGAGCCTGTACCGATGGACTGGTGCTATGTGTATAATTTCCAGCATCCAAAAAAGCCGGTGGCGCTCAGTTTTGAAGCCGGTATTGGAAAGCAGTTTCAGGAGGATATGACACAGCTTGTGGCTGTGTTCAAAAAGGAGCTTTCCAAAGCCTTTCAGTCTGAAAATTACGAAAAGCAGAAATATGCTGTGACACATAGTTTTGAACAGCGTCAGACCGAACTGCTGACGGAAATTCGCACCGCGGCAGATCAGTACGGGTTTCAGCTGAAACAGACAGACGATGGTGTGTTTTTTCTCCCGACAGTAAACGGTGTGCCGGTAGAAGAAGATGCCTATCATAATCTGTCTGATGCAGACAAGGAGGCCATCGAGGAAAACACACAGGTGATGCAGGAGAAAGCCGGTGTGTTTATGCGTGAAATGAACGAGCTGGAAAAAGAATGTGACCGGCAGCTGGAAGGGCTGAACCAGGCAATCGGGCTTCATGCCATTGGTGAATATGTAGCAAAGCTTGAGGAAAAATATCAGGCAAGCGAAAAAACAGCGGCGTATCTGGCTGCAGTACAGAACGATGTACTGCAGAATCTGGACCAGTTTATGGAAAAGGAAGAGGTACAGGAGATTACACTGTCGCAGCTTATGAGCGGCATGGGGAAAAAACAG
>DAISWV010000300.1:0-1951 GCA_036826195.1 Peptococcaceae bacterium
AAAATCATGATGATCAGTCAGATAAAAATATTTACGACCCTGATGAATCGCCGCCTCAATCATCTGTTCTACCGGTGTATCAGCATCACTGGAAAAACAGGAATGTACATGGCAATCGGCTAAAATCATACCAGACACTCCCCACTGTATTTCACAATAGCTGTTTCCAGTACAAACTGATCTTTCATGCTGCCAAGCTGTTTAAAATGTTCAGCACAGGTATGCGCTTTCAGCGCTTCAGCATCTGCCCAGCGTTCTACCAGCAGAATCTGATTTTCTGCCTGTGCAGCATAAAAATAATCATACTGCAGGCAACCGTTCTCTGCACGAGTTGCTTTATCAATACCAGCATTTTCAATGGCACGAATAAAATTCTCTGCTTCTCCTGGTTTTGTTGTATAAGTCACATGTAAGATAATCATATCAGCATCTCCTTTTTATAAACTGCTGTATTCATTATAACACAATCAAACAGAAGCGCAAAGAAAAACAGATGCATCGCCTGGATACATCTGTCCGAATGTCATATTCATTTGTTTTAAGCCTGGCCCCGTTCCATTAAAAGCTTTTCAAAAGAGAGGTTTGGCACTGCATTTAATGTCAAATCCGCATAGTCCTCATTAACTGCTTTATAATGCGCTGCAGCACCAATCATTGCAGCATTGTCAGTACAGAATTCCACCGGCGGATAATATACCTGAATACCCTTTGCATTTGCAGCAGCCTGCAGCTGATTCCGCAATGTCCCGTTCGCTGCTACCCCGCCGGCTAATAAAATGGTATCTACACCGTTTATTTCAGCCGCATGAACAGTTTTTTGCACCAGCACATCTAACACAGCCTGCTGGAAGCTTGCAGCAACATTGGCAGGAACAATTTCATCGCCTTTCATTTTTGCCTTGTTCAAATAGTTTAGCACTGCCGATTTCAGCCCGCTAAAGCTAAAATCAAAGCTGTCATCACCCATCCATGCACGAGGCAGTTCAATGGCAGAAGCATCGCCCTCTTTTGCCAGTTTTTCAATCTGTGGACCGCCTGGATATGGCAAACCGATTGCACGAGCAATTTTATCGTAAGCTTCACCGGCCGCATCATCTTTTGTCTGGCCTAACAGAAGATACTGGCCATGGTCAGTAATTTTAATAATGTTGGTGTGACCGCCAGATACCACCAGACATACCAGCGGGAATTTTAAATTCTGGTTCACTAAAAAGTTGGCACAGATGTGTCCTTCGATATGATGTACACCAATTAATGGCTTTCCAGAAGCAAAAGCCAGCGCTTTTGCGGTTGCAACGCCTACTAAAAGTGCCCCAACCAGACCCGGTCCATAAGTAACCGCAATATGAGTAACATCATCCAGTGTAATTTTTGCCTGATCCAGTGCTTCCTGAATCACAATATTAATCAGTTCCAGATGTTTGCGAGAGGCAATCTCCGGCACAACACCGCCATAACGGCGATGAATTTCAATCTGTGTGGAAACCACATTGGAAAGAATCTCATGTCCGTTTTTGATAACTGCCACAGCTGTTTCATCACAGCTGGATTCCATCGCTAAAATAATGGTATCAGTTGTCATATTTATCTGCCTCCTCTTTCGATTTTACGCGATACCACATAATCAGGGCATCTTCTCCATTATCTTCATAATAGTTTGGACGTACCCCTTCTACAGCAAAACCCAGTTTTGTATATAGACCCTGAGCCGCCAGATTAGAACGGCGTACCTCCAGTGTCATATCTTTCATTCCCTCCGATGCAGCAAGCTGCATCATCTGCCGCATCAAATAAGTGGCAGCCTTTTTTCCACGCCATTCCGGATGAACCGCTACATTCGTAATATGTCCTTCATCGAAAATCTTCCAGTATCCCACATACGCAATTACATTCCCCGGATTCTGCTTATCTAACAGCACCACATAACGAGCCAATGGATTTTTCAATTCAT
>DAISWV010000301.1:0-1945 GCA_036826195.1 Peptococcaceae bacterium
GATAAGGCTGCGCATTTTTTTCGGCCGGATTAATCGATGCAAAAATCAGCGTCAGCGGAACGCAGACTGCCAGCATAGTAAGGCCGCACAGCAGATAACTGGTGCGCCATCCATATGTGGTAAGCAGATGGGTAACCACCGGCGATAACAGAGCCGCCCCGAAACCGCTGCCGGTAAGGCCAATACCCAGCGCCAGCCCTTTGCGGTCTTCAAACCAGTTGTTGATTAAAAGCGATGCCACCATCAGGGTACAGCCAGAGTTCCCGGCCCCCATCACAACGGCAATGGCAAAAAAATGCCACAGCTCGGTTGCCTGCGAAAACATGGTAAAGCCGCCGCCGGTCATCAGAATAAACAGCGAGATTACATACTTTGCCGGATATTTCTGCAGTAATTTGGTTACTACCGGCAGCGATGCCACCCCGGCAAAGCCGGCAATGGTAAACATCAGCGAAAAGGCGCTGCGCTCCATGCCCAGCCCCTCTGTCACCGGCACTAAAAACAGACTGTGCAGACTCCCTACAATGGTCTGAATTAAAAACATCAGTACAAAACTGTAACCCACAATGCTAAAGCATTTTATTTTATTTTTATTCATCTTAACGCCCCCATATCGCGTTTTTACGCTTACGCTCTTTCTTATCATTATAGACCGGGGCAATCTATACATACAAATATCATTTCTGTTTCCGATACGAGGGAATTCATTTACAATTTGTTATTAAGCGCACAAAAAACAGGCACCATCCTTTGGACAGTGCCTGTATTATGCTTATGCTTCAGTGTCATCCAGATGCTCCGGATGGTCTTCCTTCATCTTCTGCCGCCCCCATGCGCCGATAATCTCCAGCGCCGGGATAATGGATTTTCCGCTTTCTGTGAGGCTGTACTCCACATGAGGCGGCACCGTTTCGTATTCGGTGCGGATAACCAGCCCGTTTTCCTCTAAATCCACCAGAACGCGGGTCAGCATGGTATTGGTGATGCCGTGGAGTTGGCGGCGCAGCTCATTATAGCGAATAGAATCCTGTTTGGAGAGCTTCCACAGCACCGGCAGCCTCCATTTACCGCCGATTAATTCCAGCGCGTAAATCACTCCGCATTTCTCTTGCGCCAGTTCAGGCACCTCTCTGGAATTATAGGTTTTCTGCATAGGCTCCTCCTAGTATCCAAGCTCCTCGTTAATCAGAACAACTTCCATATCGATATCATTCATTTTTTTCATCATAATCATCAGGCCGTTACAGATACGGTCCGGGCTTGCACAATTATAGCATTTATCAGCCTTAATAGCGCATGGCGTGCGAAGTTTCAGGCGCTGTGCATTATGCGGCGCGGCAATATTGCGTACCCGCCAGATAGACTTTTCCATATCTGGTGCAATTTTATTTTTTCCCACGATAAAATAGACTTTCTTATGGCCAAAGAGCGAACCAGCCACCCGGTTTCCGGTGCCGTCCAGATTGATGAGAATACCATCTTCTGTCACGCCGTTTACCGATGTGAGGAACACTTCAGTGGTGAGGGCATCTTTTGCAATACGCAGAAAATCATCGTTGTCCACACTGCGATACGGATCAATTACCTTGTTATGAGCCGCCAGTGTATCATGCAGCCCCATCTGCACCATAGTCTGCGAATCGCCAAAGCCGATAACCATATTGTCAAAGAGACCATCTAAATACGCGACTGCCTCTTCCTTTGTCTCAAATACCTTTACATCATACCGATTTTTTTCCAGTGCTTTCGCAACATTCTGCAATTCCATACACATCGCCCCGTTTCAGTTATACTCCAGTCCTTCTGGATTTATAAAAAATACAAGCCGGCTTTATGTTCAGTATAGCATGCAGAAACAAAAAAACAAGTACGCACATTTTTGTTCCTGTGCCACTTGTCATTCGCATCGCTTATCCTCTCGACTTTTCCCAGGAGCAGACGTAGT
>DAISWV010000302.1:0-1942 GCA_036826195.1 Peptococcaceae bacterium
TGGGTGTGGGATATCGGCAGAACGGGAGAAGATGGTTAGACTGTATTGTTAGGCGAACAGGCACGGGATGAAAACGGTCATCCTGTTGTTACGCCAGATCACTACTACAAATATAACTTCCGCGATTACTCGATTACCAATCCATACTTCTTCTTTGAAGATGGAAAAGCGAAGGGCGATATTTATCGGCCGATCGATCGGGCCTATATTGATGATCTCGTCATTCAGAACCTTTACCAGATAGACGATAACACCTGGCGCTGCCAGGCCATCTGGGACTGGCACTATGATAACGAAAATCTGGAAAGCGTATATTTCGATTTAGCCGTTGAGAAAACAAACGACTGGAACATCCGTATATTAGATGCACAGCAGGTAAAAAACGCTTCTGAGTTGCAAGGGATTCCAGATGTATTGCAGAGCTTTGAAAATGATTTAAATCGCTGGCCGGTATTAGCCGTGCAACGTTATGAAGATGAAAATTGTAATGTTACGCTGCAGCAGTATAGTCGTGGCACGTTTCAGAATGTGTTGTGGCAGTATGCCTGGGATCCGTTTGGGCAGAATGCAGGAAATCCGGAATTTCAGAGAGCGATAGATGGTGACTGGACGGATGTACAAATGCAGCTGGATATAAAACGTCCTCTGGTATGGAACAGTAAAGTGGAAGTGCTGTTATTACCAGCCGATGATGACCCAGATTCCGCGTTAAACGATATTGATGAGCTGTATGAGCAGCACAGTCAGATGGATACGAACGAATCTTCAACCGGCAGCAATCAGGGCTGGCAGTATAAAGTCTTTCGCGTGCAGCAGAGTGGAGAACCGCAAAGCATTAAATTGGGCGGCGGCGGAGAAGGCTGCTGGACGGCCGATGAATTAAATATGCCTTACCGTGTACAGATTTATATCGATGATGTACTGGAAGCGGATGTAGTTCTGGAACAGGAGGCGATGCTGTATGACGAGTCGCGTGTATAACTGGCTCTGGTGGGCCTATCTGTTTGATATGTTCGATATTACACTGGGCGGCATCAATATCCTGCCCGAGTTTGCAGGCTACTTTCTGCTTATCGGTGTCTTAAACGATATGAAACAGGAAGAGCCGAACATTGCTATTCTGTATCCCTTTGTGTTTGCGCTTCTCATAACGGATTTTGTTGAGATTGCAAGCAATGTGCTGGGTTCACCGGCAGGGCTCTTTCCGCCGTTTTCTATTATCATGATTGTTATGCGGCTCTACCTCTGGTATGTGATGCTTACCACAGCGGCGCAGATGTGTGACCGCCATGAAATTGAGGTCGGCAAAAAACTATACACCCTGCGGAACTGGAGTGTGGCATTACAGTTATGTATGTATCTTCTGATTTCTTACCTGCTTCAGAACACCGTACTGCTTTGGGTAATTGTAATCATCCAGCTGATTCTGATTGTCTGGTTCCGCATGATTACAGTGGATATCGAAAACACTATGTATCAGAACAAGTCTGCTGTTTCGATGCAAGATATCTGCACCGACGAAACAGCGCATCTGGAAATCATCAAAAACGAATAGGCAATGTAAAAGGAGGAGAACAGAATCTGGTTTTCCTCCTTTTCTAATGTTCCATATCATGCTATAATTGATTGCGATAGATTGCATATTCAGCAGAGGCTCTCTGCGAACTCATAGAGGAGGATATAACCATGTTATCTTTTGAAAACGACTATTCCGAAGGCGCGCATCCAAAGATTCTGCAGCGCTTTGTAGAAACCAATTTAGAACAGGTGCCGGGCTACGGCAGTGACCCATACTGCGACAGCGCAAAAGAAAAAATTCGTGCAGCGTGCAACTGCCCGGATGCAGAAATCTTCTTTTTAGTGGGCGGCACCCAGACCAATGCGGTGGTGATTGATTCCATGCTGCAGGCATACGAAGGCGTGGTATCGGCACAGACCGGCC
>DAISWV010000303.1:0-1940 GCA_036826195.1 Peptococcaceae bacterium
AGGTGGAAAAAATGACCGGCATCAGCAAGAGCACCCTGCAGAGGCTGAAAAAGAAGTATCAGGCACAATGTTGCTATGAACGAGCAGAAATGGTATAATAAAGTGTTCTGTGCAAGTGGTTTTTATACTTTTTGAGTTTAAAGCAAAATAACATTCTGGAAGGAGCAATATTTTATGGCTAAAAAAAATAAAACTGCCGGGAAATCTGTCGATACAGTTCACAAATCAAGCGGGCAGACGCTGAAGTTGAGCGCGGCCTTGTTTGTCCCGCTGATCCTGGTACTGGGCGTTATTCCATTAATTGTGCATCTGAACCTGATTGCATTACCAGAAGAAATCCGCCCTTTCTGGACACAGAATTCCGCAGCAGATTTCTTTTCTTACTATAAATCTAGAGCTCTGCTACTGGTTGCGATTTATATGATTGGTGTTTTCGGCTATTATAAAACGCAAGGTTTGAAAGAAAACCCAGAACAAAACAAATCTTTGCGCTTGTATTTTGGCGCTACCGCGGTTTTTGCTCTGTTCGCACTGCTGTCTACCATCTTTTCCAATTACAAAAGTATTGCTATCTGGGGCGGTCCGGAACGCTGCGAAGGCGTTATTATGATTTTTATATACCTGCTCATTATGCTTTATGCTATGTGGGCGTATCTGCACAAACCAGACTTTAAGTTCATTGTTTTGCCACTCGGTGTTTTGACATTCATTACCGGTTTTCTTGGTGTATTCCAGTTTTTCGGACACGATCTGTTCACCACAAGTTTTGGGCAGACTCTGATTATTCCTGAAGTGTATCGCTCTCAGGGAGAACTGAAAATGCTGTTTGAACATGGTAAGATTTATGGAACCATGTACCATTATAACTACATGGGTAGCTTCGGTGCTATGATGGTGCCGTTGTTTCTGGTGCTGGCACTGTTTTTAAAAGACAGAAAAGCAAAAATCTTTTGTGGTTTAGCGACTGTTGTTGCGCTGTTCGTATTGCTGGGCAGCACTTCGCGCGCAGGGGTTATCGGTCTGATACTGGCGACAGTATGTTTCCTTGTGTTCTTTGGAAAAAAAATAGCGGAATACTCTAAAGTAACCATTGTCTGTGTGGCTATTCTGATTGCTTTTGTTCTGGGAGTCAATCTGATAACCGGCGGGTTAGCATTAGCCCGTATCCCGGGCCTCTTAAATGATATGAAAGCGATGGTAAGTAGCAGCGACATAGATTATCATGATGAGATTGCTGTACGGCATATTGATTTACAGCAGGACAGCGTAACCTTCATGTTCCAGAATGATATGCTGACTATTAAGAAAAACAGCAATAATCAGCCGGTGTTTGTAAACGCCGATGGCAAGAGTGTTACAGCTTCAGCTCAGGACAGCAGCCTAACTGCTGGCGTTTACAAAATGGAACTCCAATACGCAAATAATGTCCCATACGTTGGCCTCTATTTAGACGACAGCATCGAGTTTATCATAGGGTTATATGACGAAGGCTTTGCGTTTGTTGACAGCCGCATGAATAAAATCGATTATGTAGAAGCGCCATCTATCGGTTTTGATGGCAAGGAAAAACTGGGTTCTGCTCGTGGCTACATCTGGTCCCGCAGTCTGCCGGTTATGCTGGAACATCCAATTGTAGGGCATGGTGCGGACACATTCTTTGCTGAGTTCCCGCAGGGCGATTTGCTAGCAAAACTCTATTCCTACGGTACCACACAGATGATTGTAGACAAGCCGCATAATCTTTATCTGCAGATTGGTATCAATCATGGGGTTGTTGCTCTTCTGGCTTTTGTGGTTATGATGCTGGCATATATTATCGACAGCTTTAAACTTTACGCTTTACGGAAAGAATACAACACCCAGCAACTAATCGGTACAGCTGTTGCACTGGCTATTATCGGTTATCTGGGAGCTGGCTTCTTTAACGACTCCATCGTATC
>DAISWV010000304.1:0-1919 GCA_036826195.1 Peptococcaceae bacterium
CCGGGAACGATTAGAGAGTATCGTGCGTTCGGAAAACAGCAGCAAATATCTGCAGGATGCACTGGTTACTATCCGTAACGACCGCTATGTAGTTCCAGTAAAGCAGGAATACCGCAGTCAGATTCCGGGTATTGTGCACGATCAGTCTGCCAGCGGCGCTACGCTCTTTATTGAGCCGATGGCTGTTGTAGAAATGAACAATGATCTGCGCAAAGCCTACGCCACCGAGCGTGATGAAGTGACACGTATTTTAATGGAACTTAGCGGCAAAATCGAGCCGTACTGTGATGACTTGCAGTACAATATGCAGGTGCTGGCGCAGATTGACTTTATCTTCGCCAAAGCTCGCTTAAGTGAAAAAATGAATGCGGTGGAACCGGTATTAAAAACCACACCGCAGTTATCCATTATTAAAGGGCGGCATCCTTTAATTCATCCAAAACAGGTTGTGCCGTTAACCATTGCACTTGGTAAAGATTTCGACTCGGTAATTATTACCGGGCCGAATACCGGAGGTAAAACGGTTACCTTAAAAACAGTCGGCCTTTTCGTATTAATGGCGCAGTCCGGGCTTCATATTCCGGCAGAGGCCGGCAGTGAAATGGGCTTATTCCATGGTGTGTTTGCCGATATCGGGGACGAACAGAGCATTGAGCAGTCGTTAAGTACCTTCTCCAGCCACATGACCAATATTGTGCGCATTTTAGAAGATATCGATGATCGTTCGTTAGTGCTGTTAGACGAACTTGGTGCCGGTACCGACCCTTCCGAAGGGGCGGCGCTTGCCATTTCTATTCTGGACGATATTCTGCATCGGGGCAGCAAAATTATTGCAACCACACACTATAGTGAGCTGAAAGCCTATGCCTTTGATGAACCGAGAGTGCAGAATGCCAGCGTGGAATTTGATGTAGAGACACTGCGTCCAACCTATCGCTTACTGGTAGGGGTACCGGGGAAAAGTAACGCGTTTGAAATCGCGAAAAAACTGGGCATTCACAGTCACATTATCGAAAATGCCCGGGGTATGATTTCCCAGGAGGAACAGGATGTAGCGGGCCTGATTGCATCGCTGGAAACCAGCAATGTACTGGCAGAACAGAAAAAACAGGAAGCCGAAGATAAACTGGCTGAAATCCAGAATCAGCTGAAAGCGCTGGAGAATGAACGTGCCGAGCTGGTGGCTTCTACTGATAAAATCCGTCGTAAAGCGCAGGAAGAGGCGCTGGATATCATTCGTGCCGCACGGCAGGAAAGTGAAGATATCTTAAAAGAGCTGCGCCAGATGCAGCTGGACAATGCCAAAGCCTATGCGGAAGCGCAGGAGAAACGCAAAAAACTCAGCGAAAAAGAAGACAAGCTGGCGGATAAAGTGAATAAAGGGCCAAAGGTTCTCACCAACAAGGTGAAAAAAGTAAAACTGGGCGAGGAAGTTTATGTTCCAAAATTCACCCAGCATGGCACTGTTATTTCCATGCCGGATAAAAACGGCAACCTGCAGCTGCAGATTGGTATCATGAAGGTATCGGTTAATCTGGATGAGCTGCAGCAGTCGGCAAAACCGAAAGAAACCGGTAAAACCATGGTGCATAAAATCTCGTCCTCCAAGACACAGAATATTTCCAGCGAACTGGATTTACGCGGTCTGATGGTGGAAGAGGCACTGGATAAAGTGGATAAATATCTGGATGATGCCTACTTAAGCAGTCTGGCATCGGTTCGCATTATTCACGGGAAAGGTACCGGCGCTTTACGAAGTGCGGTACGCGATCAGCTGAAGCATCATCGTCATGTGGCAAGCTATCGCTTTGGAGCATTTAACGAAGGCGGCGACGGGGTTACCGTGGCTGAATTGAAAAAATAAAAGTCGTATGCTATAATACATGCAGTAACAAAACAGGATCGGAGGGAACAGTATG
>DAISWV010000305.1:0-1876 GCA_036826195.1 Peptococcaceae bacterium
CCCCCAGCATCATCAGGTCTTCACGGCAGGAGCCCATATCCATCAGTTTTTTGAAGTTAGGCATTTTGCCTTCTTCTACCAGGCGTTTGGTAAAACGAGGGTCCATACCGTCAACGCCCAATAATAACAGTTTGTCGGTTAAGCCTTTTGTTCTTAACATAAGAAAACTCCTTTCTTTGGTTGAAATATAGTTAAAATAAAGATATCTTTAACATAACTATAATGAAAAAAAAGCACGATGTCTAATAGAAAGAAACTGAAAAAAATTATAGCTTATAACTTTTTCCTATTAGCTGTTTGTGTTATAATACACACGGGAAGAAAGGAGGGGGGCTGTTTTGCATATCAATCAGTTAAAATATCTTGCAGACCTTGAAAAGACAGGATCTATGAATATGACCGCCAAACGCATGTTTATCAGTCAGCCTGCTTTGAGTGAATCGGTAAAGCGGCTGGAGCAGGAGCTTGGCTGTTTATTGCTTGTGCGATCAAAAACAGGAATTGAATTTACCGATGACGGGAAAATGGTTCTGGAACACAGCAGGGAAATACTGGAGCATTATGATGCTATCCTGAAAAAACTGGATAAAAAATATCAGAAAAATTATTTATATGGTGAATTGAAAGTTGGAGTGGGTTCCACAATCAGTGATACCTTTCTTCCAGAATTGATGATGAAAGTACATCAGAACTATCCGGAACTCAGGATATCGGTTCTTGAAGGTTCTTACACGGCTCTTCTTGAACGACTGCAGCAGGCGGAGATTGATTTTTGCCTGTTTGGTATATTGGAAAACTGCAACAGTGAGAACCTGTCACAGCTGTTTGATGGTACAAAATCAGAAAAACTTTGTATTCATAAATTATACGAGGATTCGTTGGTTTGTGTCATGACGAAACATCATCCCTATTCTGGGTGGAAAAGTATTTCTATGGAACAGCTGAGCCATTTAAAACAGACCGCCTATGGCACAAGCTTTTCAAATATAAACAGCGAGGAACTTCTGCATATCTCTAATAATGCAAAAATCCACCAGCAGTTTATGCAGGAGGAGGGTACTATTTGCATTGTGCCGTATCAGGCCTATTTGACCCAGTACGAGCCAAAAGGATTCGTCGCAAAACAGGTGACGGATTTGGATACAATAAAAAACTATCTGATTTATAATAAAGATATACATGAAAAAAAAGAGGCGCTCTTTCAGGCATTTATGGAAATTGCCGAATCGACGGCCTCAGAGATGTAAATAACAGAATATTAAAATAAAGGGCTGTACCATATGGTACAGCCCTTGTATTGTAAATTGTTTGAATTTGTCAGACCGGATTATTTTCTGTTCAGTACAGGCATTTCGATATCTTCCGCTTCGTCTTCCGGCATGTAGTTTTTACCGATTGCGATACAGATGATTGTTTTATAGCCAGCAGCTTTCAGAATGTCGTGACCAGCTTTCAGAGAAGCGCCGTTGGTGGTTACGTCATCGAACAGAATTGCGATGGATTCATCGGTGATTTCGCAGCAACGGGATTTTTCGATGGAAGCCATATGACCGGATACTTTATCATCTACAGCACCTACGGTTCTAGTACGAACCAGACATTTTGCAGCGTCAAAGAAGGATTCGTTGGCACGGCATAAGTCTTCTACCAGCGGATATAAACCGGAACGGTAGTTATCGATGGTGCAGGATGGGAATGCGTACAGATGAACATCTTCGCCTTCCAGTTCTTTGGTCAGTTTATCCCAGTATGGGTCATTGTACAGATAACCACGGATATAGTCCAGGGAGTCATCCAGGTTTTGTCTGAAATCTAACAGACGGTTGCAGTGATTATTATAGAATTCCTGTTTGTACATGTCTACTGGATAGTAGTC
>DAISWV010000306.1:0-1840 GCA_036826195.1 Peptococcaceae bacterium
AAGAAGAATCAATACCGAACTTTTATTATCCCAACATCAGTGTCAGTGTACAACCTGTACCAGAAGCGGCAACTGTGTACTGCAGAAAATCGCCAACGATTTAGGCATTCTGGAAATCTCCTACAGCAAAAAAATCAAACACGTGGAATGGAACCAGGAGTTCCCTCTGATTCGTGACGAATCCCGCTGTGTAAAATGTATGCGCTGCATTCAGATCTGCAATAAAGTGCAGGGTGTCAGCGTATGGGATATTGTAAATACCGGTGGGCGCACAACCGTAGCAGTGTCTGGTAATCGCAAAATCGAAGCGGCCGACTGTGCATTGTGCGGTCAGTGTATTACCCATTGCCCGGTAGGGGCTTTGCGTGCACGCGATGACAGCGACAAAGTATTTGATGCGCTGAGCAATCCGGATAAAATTACTGTGGTTCAGGTAGCGCCTGCTGTTCGTGCAGCATGGGGCGAAAGCCTTGGTATGAGCGATGAAGCCGCAAGCGAAAAACGTATGGCAGCAGCTCTGCGCCGTCTGGGCTTTGACTATGTATTCGATACCAACTTTACTGCCGACTTAACCATTATGGAAGAAGGCTCTGAACTGGTTGAAATGCTGAAAGAGAAAGAAAACCATCAGTTCCCGCTGTTTACTTCCTGCTGTCCAGGCTGGGTGCGTTTTATGAAAACCCAGTACCCGGATATGGTAGGGCAGTTATCTACCGCAAAATCTCCTCAGCAGATGTTTGGTGCAGTGGCAAAATCCTACTATGCCGATGTGCTGGGCGTGGATGCAGAGAAAATCTACTGCGTATCCATCATGCCATGTGTTGCTAAAAAATATGAATGTGATGTAGAAGCCGTAAACGATGCCGGTGCTGGGAAGGATGTAGATGTATCCTTAACAACGCGCGAACTGGCTCGCATGATTGTAGCAGCCGGTATTGATGTAAATCAGCTGCCAGAGGAAGAATTTGACCAGCCTCTGGGTACCGGTACCGGTGCAGCCGTTATTTTTGGTGCCACTGGCGGTGTTATGGAGGCAGCACTGCGTTCCGCTTATTATTTAGTAACCGGCGAAAACCCTCCGGCAGAAGCATTCACATCGGTAAGAGGCGGTGCAGACTGGCGTGAAGCAGACTTTGATGTAAACGGCATTACCGTAAAAACAGCTGTCGCAAGCGGCTTAGGCAATGCACGCAAATTAATCGAAGCGGTTCGTTCCGGCAAAGTGCAGTATGACTTTGTAGAAATCATGGCATGCCCTGGCGGATGTGCCGGTGGTGGCGGTCAGCCAATTCATGAAGGCTGCGAATATTATGCAAGCCGCGGTAAAAAGCTCTATGCACTGGATGCGGCTAATCCACTGCGCTTCTCTCATGAAAACCCAGCCGTACTGGAGCTGTATAAATCCTATTTAGGCGCTCCATTATCCGAAAAAGCCCATCACTTACTGCACACTAGTCAGAAAGAATGGAAACTGTAATTCGTATATTCTGTCAATATGCATAAAAAGACGTCCCTTGCTTTTAACAGCAGGGGACGTTTTTTTATAATAATAGTCTTTATGCAATTGTACTGAGCGTTTTAAAGTGGATGTGATAAGAAAGGCTGATAGATTGCAGGCCAGTCCCCCGAAAACTTTGCCGGGGGTTTTATGGGGATAATATGGGGGCTTAAATAATGGCTCAACTATAGGCATTACAGAAGATAAACCCCCAATCCCACATAAATTAATAATATAGAGATATAATACAGTTTTTATTCTAAGACATAAGCAGGATCGTATATAAAAATATATATGTATCTGTTCAACGATTTTTTTGGGGTTTGGGGGTTTTGGATAAAT
>DAISWV010000307.1:0-1815 GCA_036826195.1 Peptococcaceae bacterium
AGCCGGGAACCGCTGGTGGAAACCATAACCGGGTCCACTACGATATTGCGAGCCTTAAAATGCCGCAGCCGTTCCGCGATCACCATTACCAGCTCCGCTGACGATACCATGCCGATTTTCACAGCGTCCGGAAAAATATCCTCAAACACGGCATCCATCTGCTGAGCCAGAAATTCCGGCGAAACCTCCATAATCCCCCGTACACCGGTAGTATTCTGCGCTGTGAGTGCTGTTACGGCACTCATGGCAAACACACCATGCAGAGTCATTGTCTTTAAATCCGCCTGTATTCCGGCGCCTCCGCCCGAATCACTTCCGGCGATTGATAATGCTGTTTTCATTTTTTCTCCTTTCAGACATCACATTATTTTTATACCGCGACAGAGAGTGGTGCCCCCGGTCTGCCGCCTTTTTCTTCTGTTTTATCAATACATGCCCTGTTTCATTTTCTATTGGTCAGGCCTTTTCAAGCATGGTATGAACTCGCTCCCTCAGTTCTCTGCATTCCCTCTGTATATCCTTTGATGCAAAGATGGCCGATACCAGCGCAACTCCGGCAATACCGCTGCCAGCCAGCTGCATTATATTGTCCTTATTTATCCCGCCGATTGCTACCACAGGAATATTCACCGCTTCGCATATTGCCTTCAGTGTATCGATAGAAACCTCGCAGGCATCCTGCTTGGTTGAGGTTGTAAACACTGCGCCTACACCCAGATAATCGGCTCCTGCAGCCTCTGCCTGCAAAGCCTGTTCCACCGTCTGCACCGACACCCCCAGAATTTTTTCCGGACCGATCATTGCCCGCACAGTTCCAGCCGCCATATCATTCTGACCTACATGAACACCATCAGCATCCACCCGGCAGGCCAGTGCCACATGATCGTTAATCAGAAGCGGCACCCGGTAGCGGGCGCATAGTTTTTTTACGGTCATTGCCTCCTGATAAAAGTCTTCTTCTACCATGTTCTTCTCTCTAAGCTGCACAATTGTCACGCCGCCGCAAAGAGCCTCTTCTATCTGCTCATATAGTGTGCGTTCTCCCGTCCAGGCCCTGTCTGTTACCGCATATAGCATCAGATTGTTTTTATCGCAGTTCATACTTTGCTCCTTTGTTTAGAATATCTGCATTCATATTGTAAATGGCATCTATTATCCGGTTGCGATATGTGGAATTTCCGTCTCCCGGCCGCATTGCTGCATACCCAATCTCACCGGCATATCCCATCATGCAGACGGCTGCAGCTGCTGCATCCAGATGATTGCCCGGATTTGCGGTAAGAAACGCTGTCATAACGCCGGAAAGCTGACATCCTGTCCCGGTAATCCGGCTCATTTCCGGCCGACCGTTTCGAATTACATAACATTGCCCGGCATCGGCTACCAGATCAATGGCTCCGGTAATTGCAATCACTGCACCGGTCTGTGATGCAAACTCTTTTGCAAACGCAACCATACTGTCCAGATTTTCTTCGGTTACTGCATCGGCAAGATTCGCATCCACACCTTTTGTAGTGCTGCTTCCTAAAGCAAGTGTTTTAATTTCTGAAACATTGCCCCGAATGGCCGATAGCGGAAGCTCTTTCATCAGCTTCAGGGCAGTTTCGGTACGAAGTGTGCTGGCACCGGCACCCACCGGATCTAAAAGAATCGGATGCTTCCATTCTGCCGCCTTTTTGCCGGCCAGAAACATTCCCTCAATACTTCTCTGATTCAATGTGCCGATGTTGATGTTAAGCCCGCCACAGATAGAGGTGATATCCTCCACATCGTTCGGCTCATCAGACATAATCGGGCTGGCACCGCAGGCCAGCA
>DAISWV010000308.1:0-1812 GCA_036826195.1 Peptococcaceae bacterium
GTCCAGAGTAATGTTGGAGAATGGTGCCTGTGTCCCCCAGCGGCTTGGGGTATTCACACCGTAAATGAAGGATTCGATACATTTTTTTACCTGATCATAGCTCAGGTTGTCCACTTTTACAAACGGTGCCAGATAGGTATCAAAGCTGGAGAACGCCTGCGCCCCTGCCCATTCGTTCTGCATAATACCTAAAAAGTTTACCATCTGGTTGCACAGTGTGGATAAATGACGCGCTGGAGCCGATGTAATTTTACCTGGAATCCCGCCTAAGCCTTCCTGAATCAGCTGTTTTAATGACCAGCCTGCGCAATACCCTGTCAGCATGGATAAATCGTGAATATGCATATCGGCATTGCGATGGGCATCTGCGATGTCCTGATCATAAATTTCAGAAAGCCAGTAGTTTGCGGTAATGGCCCCGCTGTTGCTTAAAATAAGCCCCCCTACCGAATAGGTAACGGTGGAATTTTCTTTTACGCGCCAGTCAGTTACATTTAAGTAGCTGTCTACCAGATCTTTGTAATCCAAAATTGTAGAGCGCATATTGCGCATTTTTTCGCGCTGTTTACGATACAGAATATAGGCTTTTGCCACATCAGCATATCCTGCCTGAATCAGTACATCTTCCACGCTGTCCTGAATATCCTCAACCTGTATCATGCCGTTTTTTACTTTTGGTTCAAAATGTGCGGTTACTTTTAACGCCAGTAAATCAATCACTGTTGGATGATACTGCTTTTCCTGCGCTTCAAAGGCTTTCATAATAGCCTTGCTGATTTTCGCAATATCGAAATCAGCGGTAGTACCGTCACGTTTTAATACTGAATACATACGAACACCTCTGTTTCTTTCTCATTGTTTCCACATGTTTCTGCTTCACTCAGATGTCTTTTATATAAGGCTTCTGTTTTGCTCTAATGTTCTAATTAATTTAATAAATCCGTTCCTTTTTCTATTCGCCGCTTTACGTCCGGCTGGATAAATCCACACCGCGCAGTTTTGCCGATGGAACTTTTGCAAGAATCATCCTGCGAAGTTCTTCTAACTCATCCGGTTCATAGGCATGAAGACCTGTTTCAAGCACCTGGTCCGAATCCACAAAACTCTGCAGATAATAGCGTTCTGCTCCGCTTATCCACAAAGCAATCTGCTGCATACTCTCCGCATCATGAAATTCCTTCACCACCGTAGTGCGAAACTCATAAGGCACCAGCCCTTTTTTTAACAACTCCACACTGCGCTCCACCGCCTGATTATACAACCCGGTGGTTCCGCTTGTTTCGGCATAGCGTTCCAGACTGTTCTTAATATCCATCGCCACATAATCCACCAGATGTGCATCGATTAATTCCTGCAGCTTGTCCGGAAAGCTTCCGTTGGTATCCAGCTTTACCGCATATCCCATCTGTTTCAGTTTCTGCAGAAACTCTGCAATCCCTTCCTGCAGCAAAGGTTCCCCTCCGGTAATACACACACCGTCTAACAGACCTTTTTTTCTGCGATGCTCCAGAAAGGCCAGCACCTCATCCGGATTCATACTGCCCTCTTTATGGCACGGCAGAAGCTCGCTGTTCTGGCAGAACGGGCAGCGAAAATTACATCCGCCCGTAAACAATGTGCAGGCTACCCTGCCCGGATAATCCAGCAGGGTCAGTTTCTGAATCCCCTGTAAACAGATCATACACGATCCCCCTAATCTTTGTCTTAAAAATTATATCACCAATTCCTGCTCTATTCAAACCAGCAAACTTTTTTGCATTTTCTAAACTTTTTTGCTTGACAGTATCAAACCCTGTTGCTAAAGCCTTTTTT
>DAISWV010000309.1:0-1802 GCA_036826195.1 Peptococcaceae bacterium
CATCCTTCATGGAAATCGTTTCTACCGTAGGTCTGTTCTTCGTAGCATTCCTGGCGTACATGTGGGTAACTGAAAACTTCCCATTCTTCTTTGGTGTAGCAGGCGATGCTGACAAAGAAGTAGCAAACGAATCCGAAAGCGGCTTCAACCAGGCTGTTCTGTAATTTAAATATTACGCAAATTAAAGCGGTTCTCGAAAGAGAGCCGCTTTTTTGTGTGCAATAACAGAAAGTCATAGGGGGCTGTGTATAAGTCTTTTTTTTTGCGGCATACTACTGCAAAAAGGAGGCGGTCGTATTTGGAACAGAATTTTGAGCAGAGAATTCAGGAGAGGCAAGCGAGACTGCAAAATATGAGCAGCACAAATACAGTGGACATAGAACATATATTAACAGAACTGCAGGAAGAACATCAGCATCTTGTTATGATGACGGCCAATAGCATTGATGGTGCTGAAGAGGGCTATTATCAGCAACTGATTAAACAGAACGAGAATCAGCGAACGATGGCGGAAACTGCAATCGATAAACGGTATCAGGTACTGGTAAAGCAGGTTATGCCGAAAGCACCGCTGGTAAAAAATATTAGCCGTGCATTTCTGACTGGGGGGCTTATCTGTACTTTTGGGCAGCTGATTATCAATACCGTCATGCTGCAGTACAGTGTGGATTTTAAAATGGCAGCACCGATTGCAAGTATTACCATTGTTATTATCACAGCTCTTTTAACCGGAATCGGCATTTATGATGAAATCGGACGGTTTGGCGGAGCCGGATCCATGGTTCCAATCAGCGGCTTTGCAAATTCAGTTGTATCCGCGGCACTGGAGTTTAAACGGGAAGGCATGATTTACGGAATTGGAGCCAAGATTTTTCAGATAGCCGGGCCTGTTATTTTATACGGGACGCTGGCATCGGTTATCATTGGTCTGATTGATTATGTGGCGGGGTGAGTGTATGGGCAGATGCATTGGAACGAGGAGTATTCAGTTTGAACATCCGGTAGCCATTCGGTCCTGGGCTACGGTAGCAGGCCGAAAAGAAGCCTCTGGCAAATTAAAAAGACAGTTTGATTTTATTTTAGAGGATAATATTTTTGGCGAAAAATCCTGGGAACGCGCAGAACAGAAGATGCAGCAGTATGCCATCGAACTGGCAATGGAAAAGGCATCGCTCTATGGTCATCAGCTGGATTATTTTCTGGGTGGTGATTTACTGAATCAGATTATTGCCACAAGTTATACGGCGCGTAATATTGGTGCGCCGTATTTTGGCCTGTATGGGGCCTGCTCTTCTCTGGTGGAGGGTATGATACTGGCATCCTGTTTACTGGATGGCGGTTTTGGCAGGCGGGCTGCAGTGTGCACATCCAGCCATCATGACGCAGCGGAACGACAGCTCCGGTATCCAACGGAGATGGGGGTGCAGCGTACCTTATCCGCTCAGTGGACGGTAACCGGGAGTGGTGCGTATATTCTGGATCAGGAGGCCGGTAACTGGTGTATTACAGGAGCGGTGCCGGGGCGTGTGATAGATCGGGGCATTAAAAACAGCTCGGATATGGGCTCGGCCATGGCGGCATCTGCTGTGGATACTATCTCGGCCTGGCTGGAAGATATGCGCGATCTGGATACTCTGGATTATATTATTACCGGCGATTTAGGGAAAATCGGCTATGAAATCTGCCGTCAGCAGCTCACGGAACACGGTTTCGATATTACAGACAAATATTATGATTGCGGCATGCAGCTGTATCATGCCGAAGATCAGGATGTTCATGCAGGGGGAAGCGGATGCGGCTGT
>DAISWV010000310.1:0-1761 GCA_036826195.1 Peptococcaceae bacterium
TTGCCTCCGCTTTATCCAGATTTACAGCTTCGCTCATAATCGTCATCTTCTTTCTAAAATCATTAAAACGAAAATCAATTCAAAATAAATCAGACACTCTAACTAATTATTATAGCACATTTTATCATGTATTTCGAACGGAAATATCTGTATCACACAATTATACGGACTTCTGCGATTTGCTCCTTTCATCCTGTCCGATTCATTGCACCGCGGACATATGTACATCATGCAAAAACAATACTTATTTTGCAGAATAGAACTTTACATTGATTGCCAGCTGTGTTATACTGCTGAACACTAAAATTACAAGTATCAAACAGCAATGGAAGGAGACCGCTATGCAACCGATATCCGAACCAGTAATTGAAGAAACCAGCGAAACCGCAAACGAAGTCGCAATCAGAGAAGCAGAGCCTCCAAAGCCGTGGGATGCGGCTCTATCCCCCGAAACGGTAAAAGAAACCATCACCTGCTATGTAGCCAACGATGTGGGCAATGCCCGCCGCTTTTTAGATGCCTGCGGAAACGAGGTGCGCTACTGCGCTGCCGAGGAGCAGTGGTATGCCTATAACGGCATCCAGTGGGCGCCGGCCACCACCACCCATATTGAGCGCATGGCCTATCAGAAACTGGAGGAATCCTACCTGAAAGAGGCGCAGTATTTCAAAGAGCGCAATGCCTTTGGCTATATGGATAACCTGCAGAAGCAGGCTGCAAAGCGCGGCATCGATGCAGGGAATGCCCGCACCATAAAAGCCTGTGTGAAGGCGGCTGAATTTATGAACATCATCGAGCCGGAGGATTTTAACACGGACCCCTACTGGTTTCATGCAAAAAACGGTGCCGTCGATCTGCATGCAAAGGTTACCCGTAAGGGGAATCATACCAGCGTGGAGCTTTATACGGCGCTGTTTAACAACGCGAACCAGTACTTCACCCAGACAGCCGGTGCCTCTTTAAAGGAGATGACCGACCCGGAGCATCCCTATCACTGCCCGAACTGGGTGCGCTTTGTGGCCATCTGCGCCGGCGGCAACAGAGAGGTATACAGCTATCTGCAGAAAGCCGCAGCCTATTCGGTATTAACCGGCGATATCTCCGAGCAGAAGGTGTTCTGTCTGTTAGGAGCAGGGCGTAATGGCAAGTCGCTCTTTATCAACACCCTGGCCGAAATTGCCGGGGATTACGCCTGCAAGCTCGACGCATCCATTCTGTGTAAAACAAAATTCAACGAACAGAACCCCGACACCGCCAAGGAACTGTTCCGCATGAAAGGCAAGCGGTTTGTGTACTCCAACGAATTTGGCGATAGCGATACGCTGAACGCACAGCTTATCAAAGCGCTCACCGATGGAGGCAATATCACCGGCCGGCAGATGTATAAAAGCGCCACCGAATATAAGCCCACCGGCAAGCTGTGGTTTTCCACCAACCACATGCCAAACCTGCAATCCATGGACGAGGGCATTCGCCGCCGCATTGTGGTGATTCCGTTTCCATTTCAGATTCCGGAAGATATGATTGACCGCAATCTGGCCGATAAGCTGCGTGCCGAATACGACGATATCCTAAACTGGCTTGTGATTGGCTATGTCAACTATGTAATAGACGGGCTGGAAGCACCCGATGTGATTAAAAACGCCACCGCCCGCTACTTTGAAGAGCAGGACGTCTTCCTGCGGTTCTTAAACGAGAATTATGTACTCGATGCAAACGGCAAAATCGCCGCCCGCACCCTCTATCAGCATTACCAGGGCT
>DAISWV010000311.1:0-1734 GCA_036826195.1 Peptococcaceae bacterium
TATCCAGATTGATGAAAAAGATTTAAAAGTGGATACCTACCGTTCTACCGGTGCTGGCGGGCAGCACATTAACACCACCGACTCGGCGGTTCGTATTACCCATCTGCCAACTGGTATTGTGGTGCAGTGTCAGACCGAGCGTTCTCAGATTCAGAACCGCGCTACCTGTATGAAAATGTTAACCAGCCGTCTGGTAGAATTAAAAATCAAGGAACATGAACAGGAAATGGCAGCGCTGCAGGGCGAACAGCAGGATATCGGCTGGGGCAGCCAGATTCGTTCGTATGTATTCCATCCATACAGTATGGCAAAAGACCATCGTACCAATATTGAAAAGGGGAATATCCAGGCCGTTATGGACGGGGATATTCAGGACTTTATTCAGGGCTATCTGA
Source organism: Peptococcaceae bacterium (assembly GCA_036826195.1). GTDB lineage: Bacteria > Bacillota > Peptococcia > Peptococcales > Peptococcaceae > UBA7185. The sequence continues at coordinate 396 of DAISWV010000311.1, forward strand.
AACAGCAGGCTGCAAAAGCCATCCGCAAAAAAGAAGACTGATAAAACCAGATTCATTTGATATAACATGTACACTTATGGATGCTTTTCTGTATTATACAGGAGGCATCCATTTTGTTTTATTTATATTTTTCCCAGATGAAGAAAAGTGTAAGATGAAAAACAGAATAAAATGGACTATAATGGAATTAGAAAAACGAGGAATGGAGGGAAACAGAATGAAACTGCGCGGGTTTTATCGGTATATCATACGGCACCGTAAAAATGTCATCGTTCTGTTTCTGCTGGTGGCACTGTTCTGTGCTTTTTTGATGCCATTAACCGGTGTGCAGTACGATATGATGGCGTATCTGCCGGAACAGTCGCCCTCGACTGTAGCAATCGATACTCTGCAGAGTGAATATCAGCTGGATATTCCCAACTGCCGGGTTATGCTGTACGATTGTTCTGTGCCGGAGGCGCTTACCATGAAAGAGAAACTGGAAGCGCTGCATGGTGTAAAAAGTGTAACCTGGCTGGATGATTCGGTTTCGATGCTGGAACCTTTAGAGATGCAGAAGCCGGAAACCGTGGAAACCTGGTATAAAAACGGGAACGCAGTGTTTTCACTTACGGTGGCAAAGGATAATCAGGCACAGATTATTCATTCCATAGAGAATTTAGTCGGAGAAGCCGGGGTATTGAGCGGTTCAGCGGTAAACAGTGTAGCAAGTCAGGAATCAGCTGGTAAAGAGGTTGCATCTATTATGCTGATTGTGGTTCCATTCTGTGTATTTCTGCTGGCACTGGTTTCCTCGTCCTGGCTGGAACCGTTTCTGTTTTTGGGCATCATTGGTGTGGCTATCTTGTTGAATATAGGTACCAATCTGATTTTTGGCGAGATATCTTTTGTCACAAAAATTGCGGGCAGTGTTTTGCAGCTGGCAGTTTCACTAGATTATTCGCTGTTTCTGCTTCACCGGTTTGAAGAATGCCGTAAAGAATTTGATAATCCGGAGGAGGCTATGCTGGAAGCCTTGTGCCGGGCTACCCCGTCCATTTTGTCCAGCGGGCTGACTACGGTAATGGGCTTTGCGGCGCTGATGGCTATGGAATTCGGTATCGGTTCGGATTTAGGACGGGTACTGGCAAAAGGGATTGCGTTCAGCTTGATTGCAGTGCTGATTCTGCTGCCGGCAGTAACATTGTGTGTATTGAAGTGGGTGGATCGGCTGACGCATCGCCCTCTGATTCCGTCGTTTCAGTTTTTAGGGCCGCTGGTATCAAAAATAAGAAAACCTGTTATGCTTTTATTTTTACTGGTTCTTCTGTTATTTTTTCCTCTACTTTTTCTGGTTCAA
>DAISWV010000312.1:0-1727 GCA_036826195.1 Peptococcaceae bacterium
AATTGGAAGCTCATTGATGATAACAACCGTATTGATTTATATATGGAAATGGTTACAGTTTACAAGTGTGTATATACGATGACAGATACGGCGTGATATACTGTATATGCTATATAATTGTGAGAGGTGAGACAGCATGGAACTGATAAAGGAAATCCTGGGTGATTCTTCGGTGAAAGTCGATAAGCAGCGTATAAAATATGTACAGGAATATTTTCAGGACGAAATTAAAAAGGAAGAGGCAATACAGGCGCGTGGACACCAGGCGTATTATACGGATAAAATAAAAGCATTCTGGCAGTTCTGGCAGACATACGGCTATGCGGTGTATGTCGGGATTATGCTGATAATTCTGGCGGTTCTGGTATTTCAGCTTTCAGCCGGGATTCTAGTGGACTGGATTACCGGTATCGACTGGCTTCCGGGCATTTCCTTTCTGCTGACAGGTCTGGAGACAGTTTTTTTACTGTTCTATATCTTTTGCAAAACACACCACAAAAAATGGAAAGCAGCGGCAGGAATTGTGATTCTTGTGCTGGCAAAGCAAATCTGGAGTCTGATTCATGCAGGCAGTATATCCGGCTCTCTAGACACTGTTCTGCTGCTGATGCTGTTTCTGGCCGTGCATCACTATGAGCAGTGGAAACGGGAATTTGCAGAAAAATCGGAGATGTTGAAGCAGTGGCTGCGGGATGAAGAATTTCCTGATGATGAGATAATCGAGATGTATCATGCTTTGGAGCAGCTGCGTTTTGAAGGCGGCAGAAAAGCCGGTAGGATGAAGCAGGATGAAGAAATCGATGAAATGCTGTTATATCTGAACTGGCTGAAACGGGATGACAACGCGGCAGAACTTTTAGAGGAAATACGTACTGATGTCGTTGCAGAAAGCTATGAAGGGTTAGTGCTGCCAGAGCCGGCAAAGAAACCGGAAACAGAAGCGGCAGAACAGAAAGAGCCGCTGAATCGCAGAAATGCCGGGCAGAGACTGGCTATGCCGCTATTATTTACGGTGATGTTTCCAGTATTTTATCTGGCGGTAAGCTGGTTTTTAGATACCGGAAAGCAGGATGCAGACCAGGGCGGTATGATTCTCTGTGCTGCAGTTATTGCAGGGCTGGCTGTATTGGTACTGGCCACATTCGGTCATTACGAAAAACATCCGCGTCGCAAGTTCTGGATGGAGCTGGCTCCCGCATTAGGGCTGGAATTCATGATTGCGTTTGATGTGTACTGTTTATTGTCCGGCTATTATATAGAACGGGGTGCACGAGGAATGAAAAGTTTTCTTCTGTTCCTCTGTGTCGGTATTCCGTGGTTTGTATCGTATGTGAATAAAACGCAGAAAAACTGGAAACGAATGTGTTCCGCCGGCAAAACAAAGGGCTGACAGCACACAGGCCGAGCCTTGAGACGAATACAAATATGTGGTATAGTTTAAGATATAGACAATAAATAAAATGGGGTGATATGCATGATGTATCCGTTTTTGCAGCTGGAAGATGGAACCGAAATTGTGCATTCCGAAATGAAGCACGATGGAACGGTAAAAGTGTATATGGAAAGGCCGGTGGATGGCGGTTTCTGCTCTGCAGAATGTTATTTGCCAGACTATACATGGAAGCATATTGAAGGTTTTCTGGAGAACGATATTGAAAAATTTCAGGAAATTATTGAATCAACATTTAAATCATAAAAATAAATAAAAACCCGGGTGCGTTTTGTGC
>DAISWV010000313.1:0-1713 GCA_036826195.1 Peptococcaceae bacterium
CCGTGTGCGCAAGCCGGAGTATGATCGCAATAATAAGCTGGCGAGCAATCCGGCGCTGAATATTGATTTGATGATTAATCCGGAACGTGTTGCGGCGGCGGAAATTGCAAAAATTATTTCGGTGCCGGAAGCGGTGGATGTAAACTATTATGCAAAAGGTAAAATTACACTGCTGGAACTGCTGATTGAACCTGATAATTCTTCTATCGGCTATGCGCTGAAAGATTTGCGCGGAAAGTATCAGTTTCTGGTTGCAGCTATTTACCGTGACGGCAATCTGATTATTCCGCGAGGCGATGATAAGATTTTACAGGGAGACCGTGTGTTTTTAATCGGCCGTACCGACCAGATGCGGGAAGTGGAAAAGGTATTAGGGTTCCAGCGTCGCACGATTCGCTCGGTTATGCTGATGGGCGGCAGCCGTGTAGCTTTTTATCTGGCACAGCTCCTGGAAAAGCGGGGACTTGAAGTCAAGATTATCGAAAAAGACTATAAACACTGCAAATATCTGGCCGGACAGCTGGATGAAGCGATTATTTTAAACGGTGACGGCAGTGATATTGACCTTTTACAGGACGAAGGGGTGCAGGATACCGATTTATTTGTAGCGTTAACAGAGGATGACAAGCTGAACATTCTGGTATCGCTGATGGCAAAACGGCTTGGGGCAAAGAAAATTATTGCGCAGGTGCGCCGGTCTGACTATATGCCGTTAATCGAAGCGGTGGGCATTGATATTGCCATCAGCCCGCGGCTGTTAACAGCAGAAGCAGTGCTGCGCTTTGTCCGCAACAGCGAATTTTTATCCATCAGTGTTCTGGAAAAAGGCTCTGCCGAAGTATATGAAATTATTGTAAATGCGCACATGAAGCGGCTGATTAACAAGCCAATCAAAGATTTAGGCTTCCCGAAAGGGATTCTGATTGGCGCGCTGTTCCGCAATAACGATGCAGTGATTCCATCCGGGAATGACGTTTTAATGCCTGGGGATCGTATTATTATTTTTGCAGCGGCAACCGCTGTACGAAAGGTAGAATATTTCCTGCGACAGGAGGCGTAAGCAATGCGGCAGAGTTTTGTGTGGAGCAATATTGGCAGTCTGCTGGTGATTGCAGGATTTTCTATGCTGCTGCCAATGGCAGTAGGGCTGTATTATGGGGAAGCGGAATATGCCGATTTTGGCCGCATGGCAGCAATCACGATACTGGCCGGGCTTGGACTGCATGAGCTGACTCGCATCCGGACACGCAAACGCATCAGTTTGCGTGAAGGCTATGCACTGGTTACCTATGGCTGGATTATTGTGACGCTGTTTGCTATGGTGCCGTATCTGTTAACCGGCACCTTTGACACCGTTACAGATGCTTTTTTTGAGGCAATGTCGGGGCTTACTACGGTAGGGGCTTCGGTGCTGGATGATATCGAAGGGGCACCGCGGTGTGTTTTATTGTGGCGAAGCGTTACCCACTGGCTGGGCGGCATGGGGATTCTGGTGCTGTTTGTAGCACTGATGGCAGGTCATGGTACCGGCGCCATGCAGATTTTTAAGGCGGAATCCTCCGGAGCTATACAGAATCGGGTGGAGCCTAGGCTTTTTGAGACAGCCCGCAGTTTATGGATTATTTATATTCTGATGACTGCTATTGTGACTGTTTTGTACCGGGTTTCCGGCATGGGGCTGTTTGATGCGGTGAATCATGGCTTCTCTGTAAT
>DAISWV010000314.1:0-1669 GCA_036826195.1 Peptococcaceae bacterium
GTCCGATTAAAAGTCAGGACAAAAACTTTATCAATATTCAGTACAATGCCTACCGCTATAAACGGGATTACATCTTAAAACGCAAGGCGGAAAAAGGCAAACGTGGCCGTATCGGTCTGCCGATGGGCCTCAATATGTACGAAAACTATCACTTCTGGCATCCGATTTTAACAAAACTGGGCTTTGAAGTGGTGCGCGCTCCGTTCGGAAGCCGCGATTTATTCCTGGAAGGGCAGGCAACCATTCCTTCCGATACCGTATGCTATCCGGCAAAAATGATGCACGGCAGTGTGACACACCTGATAAAAAAACAGGGCGTAAACCGGATTTTCTATCCATGCATGCCGTATAACTTCGATGAAAAAATCAGCGACAATCATTATAACTGTCCGGTTGTTGCCTACTATCCGGAAGTGCTGGATGCCAATATGTCTGTTCTGCAGAATGTGCGTTTCACCAAGGATTATCTTGGCCCGCACAACGAAAAGCATTTTGTAAAACGTCTGCAGCAGACCTTCAAAGCCGATAAAATTCCGTTAAAAGAAATAAAAGAGGCAGCGGCTTTGGGTTATCATGAACAGGAAGCCTACCTGAAAGATTTAAAACGTTACGGCAAAGAGGCCATTGCCTTTGCGCGGGAACATAACCTGCCGATTATTGTTCTGGCCGGCCGTCCATATCATGTGGATCCGGAAATCAACCACGGCATTGACCAGCTGATTACCAGCTACGGTGCGGTTGTTATTTCGGAAGACTGCCTGCCGTTAGCCAAACATAAATTCCATACCAATGTATTAAACCAGTGGACCTATCATGCACGTTTATACAGCGCAGCGCACTATGTGAGCCAGCAGCCGGATATGTATCTGGTACAGCTGGTAAGTTTCGGCTGCGGTCTGGATGCGGTTACCACCGACGAAGTGCGTGATATTTTAGAAAAACACGATAATTTATATACACAGATTAAAATTGACGAGATTAATAATCTGGGTGCGGTAAAAATCCGTCTGCGCAGCCTGTTTGCTGCCATCAACCAGAAAAACAGAGCGAAGGGGTGAGGGAATCATGGCAAAACTGGAATACGATAAAAACGGTCGTTTAATTTTTACAAAGGAAATGAAAGAGGAATACACACTTTTAATTCCCCAGATGCTGCCGATTCACTTTTCCATGCTGAAAGCCATCCTGCAGAGGGAAGGCTATAAAGTAGAAGTTCTGGAAACTCAGAACAGCAATATTATTCAGATGGGCTTAAAATACTGCCATAACGATATCTGCTATCCGGCACAGCTCACCATCGGGCAACTGATGGATGCGCTGCAGAGCGGCAAATACGATATCCACAAAGTGGCTGTAGTATTAACCCAGACCGGGGGCGGATGCCGTGCATCCAATTATATCAGCCTTCTGCGCAAGGCGCTCGACAGAGCCGGCCTTGGCTTTGTACCTGCGGTTTCGGTAAACTTCAGTGGGCTTGAGGAAAACCCTGGCTTTAAAATCACCAAAGAAATGGTATACGAGATGGCCAACGCCGTTATTTACGGCGATCTGTTAATGGCGCTGCACAATCAGACACTGCCTTACGAAAAAGAGCCGGGGGCATCTCAGCGCCTGGTGGATCATTTTGTAAATATGCTGAACGATGATTTTTCCAAGGGCGAAAGTATGG
>DAISWV010000315.1:0-1668 GCA_036826195.1 Peptococcaceae bacterium
ATTTAATGACAAGCATTTTGTTTATGTCGCAGCTTTTGGGATGTTTACAGAAGTAAGCTATTCGACACCGCAGCCGACAAAAAATATTCTGGGGCGTGCGGCATATATTCTGGAAGGGATTAAATCGTTAGCGGAGATAAAAACCTATCCGCTTACCATTGAGCAGAATGGGGAGACGATTACCGGTGAATTTCTGTTCGGGATGGTCTCGAACTCTATTTCGGTTGGCGGCTTTAAAATGGGCAAGCCGGGAGAGGTTTTAATGAATGATGGTCTCTTAGAAGTATTGCTGGTGAAGAAACCGCGTAATCTGGCTGATTTACAGGGAGCGGTTGCCGCACTTCTGCGAAATGATCTGAGCAATCCGTGCCTGTATTCGTTCCATACCAGTGACCTGCGGGTGTTTTCCAGCGAAGATATTTCCTGGACACTGGATGGGGAGTTCGGAGGCAATCTGCGTGATGTGCGGATTGGGGTAGTGCCATCCGCCTATACGATTATGGTTCCGAATGGTCAGGAGAACCGGGCGAAATCACAGGAAGAAATCAACCGTATGTCTGAAAAAATCTAAGGCACATGCGATATAAAATAAGAACAGAAACCATATATCAATTGGCAGGAAAACAAAACGAAACCGGCTGTTGCAGTTTTTGCAGCAGCCGGTTTTTTACGGGACAAATGTTATAACGATGGATACGCCATTATAAATAGTACAGGAGTGATGCAAACGATGGCAGCAGTAAACCGATGGAAAGCATCGCAACCAGAATAATCAGAAAGGCTTTCTGCAGTCTGGTCTGTTTATCCTTATTGAAATACATAGGAATCCCTCCTGCGATTAACCTCTGAAGTATTCTTCAATGCCGTGCATTACAGCACCGCCATCGCCGACTGCGGTAGTAACCTGACGCAGTTTTTTCTGGCGAACATCGCCGATGGCAAATACGCCTGGCACGTTAGTAGCCATTTCTTCGTCTGTGATGATATAGCCCTGTTCATTTACTTCCAGCTCAGCAGGCAGGAAGGAGGCATTTGGCAGATAGCCTACAAAGATGAATACGCCGTTTACATCCAGAGTGCTGGTTTCGTCGGTTTTTTTATTGCGCAGTTTCAGCTGGGTTACTTTATCGTCGCCCACAATATCATCCACAACGGTATCAAAGATGATATTCAGTTTTTCGTTTGCAAATGCACGGCTCTGCGCCAGTTTGTTGGCACGCAGTTCATCACGGCGATGAATCAGAGTAACGCTGGAACACATTTTGGTTAAGTACATAGCTTCTTCGACTGCGGTATCGCCGCCGCCTACAACTGCTACCGGCTGATCGCGGAAGAAGAATCCGTCACAGGTTGCACAGTAGGAGACACCGCGACCGCGCAGGCGCCCTTCGTTTGCAACGCCCAGTGTTCTTGGTTTTGCACCGGATGCAATGACAACAGCTTTTGCTTCGATGGTCTGTTTGTCAGTGATTACTTTTTTTACTTCACCGGTCACGTCCATAGACTGAACCTGTTCGTAAATCATTTCTACACCGAAAGTCTGAGTCTGTTCAAAGAATTTCATCATCAGCTCCGGCCCGGAAATCCCTTCCGGGAAACCAGGATAGTTTTCGATCATATCGGTGGTTGCAGCCTGACCGCCAGGAACCCCGTGTTCTAAGATGGCAG
>DAISWV010000316.1:0-1657 GCA_036826195.1 Peptococcaceae bacterium
GCATGCCTGTGCACACTGCCCCTGATTGGAATCGCGTTCAGTCATATAATTGCTCAACAGACAGCGGCCCTAATAGGAAATGCACATAGCGCCATGAACAAACGTCTCCAGCTCTACATCCACTTTATCGTGAATTTCCTGAATTTCCGGCAGAGTCAGTTCTCTTGCCAGCACAATGCGTTCCGAGCCCATATCTTTCCAGAACTGTACTGTAGACCAGTTTGTGCTGTTAGCCTGTGTACTGATGTGTACCGGCAGTTCCGGCACACACATACGAGCAATGCGAATAACTCCAGGATCCGATACGATAATAGCATCCACATGTAACGCCACAAGTTCTTTCAGGTAATCTTCCAGGCCCACAAAATCGGCATTATGCGCAAAAATATTAATGGTGACATATACTTTTACGCCGCGTTCATGAGCATAGGCAACCCCTTCTGCCATTTCTTCCGGGCTAAAATTACCGGCAAAGGCACGCAGCCCGTATTTTTTACCTGCAATATAAACCGCATCAGCACCATACTGTACAGCATATTTCAATTTTTCCAGTGTACCGGCAGGAGCCAGCAGTTCCGGTTTTTCCATCATAATCACTTCACTCTTTTCTTTCTTATATCCATACAGTAACATTTCATTTTTCAGATTCGCTATTGCTCTGCAATCCGGTTACTGCATTATTTTATTTGCGCTTTCGAATCAGTGCAACACCATCGCCTAATGGAATTACACTGCACTGATACTGTGTGTTGTTTTTAAACTGTTCCAGAAAGGCTTTCATACGATAAACCATGGTTTTCTGTCGGTGGCGTGGATAATTTAAGTTTACCACCCAACCGTTAATCAGCACATTATCAGCTACTAGCAGACCACCTGGTTTCAAGATACGATCAGCAATATCCAGAAACTCCTGATACTGCCCTTTTGCCGCATCCATAAAAATCATATCATACTCCTGATTCAATTTCGGTACAAGTTCCCTGGCATCACCTAAAACTGCATCGATCTTATCAGCAACCTCAGCTCGCTTAAAATAATCCAGTGCCAGTGTATGACGTTCTTCTGTTAATTCAATAGTAGTAATACGCCCCTGATTCATAGCCTGAGCCATTGCAATGGTGGAACATCCAATGGCTGTACCGATTTCTAAAATTCTCTCCGGCTGTACCAGCCCGGTTAAAATATGCAGAAGGTTACCTACTTCCGGATCCACCACAGGGATGTGATGTTCTTCTGCATAACTGCGCATTTCCTGCAAAACCGAATGTTCCTCCGGCAGCAGGTTGCGTAAAAAAAGCTGTAATTCTAAATCCAGTACATCTTTCATATTGATTCCTCTACATTAATAGCCATACGTCTGGCGATTCTGATTATGTTCGCTCAGTGTTTTTGCAAACACATGGCCGTCATTATCTACTTTATCCCACAGGTAATACAGATATTCTGTATCTGCAGGCTGAAATGCTGCCTTTAAAGATTCTTTCCCAGGATTAGAAATTGGGGTCGGCGTCAGTCCAGCATGCTGATAGGTATTGTAAATAGAATCATATTCATAGTCAGAGAAATACAATTGTGTCTTTCTCTCTGGCATAGCATATAAAGTCGTGGCATCACACTGCATTGGCATATTGATTTCCATACGATTCTGATAAACGGA
>DAISWV010000317.1:0-1656 GCA_036826195.1 Peptococcaceae bacterium
TGTAACAGCCGGGTAGCTGATCCGCTCCCGCTCCATCAGCCTCTGACTGCCAACCAGAACCCGTTTGCCGTCTACAATAGCTGAAATTCCGTAGCCAGTCAGTTCTTCTGCCTGAAGCAGGCTGGCTGCCGGAATCTCCCGTGTATTGACATTTCGCACTGCCTCGGCAATCGGATGGCTGGAAATACTTTCTGCGCAAGCCGCATAATAAAGCAGTTCGTCCTCTGCAATCGTATCTGTATGAATTGCCAGAACCGAAAAACTTCCTTTGGTTAATGTGCCGGTTTTATCAAACACAGCAGTTTCCATTTTGGCCAGCGCTTCTAAATAGTTACTTCCTTTTACTAAAATCCCCTCTCGGGAACATACACCCAGCCCGCTGAAAAATGTGAGCGGAATAGAAATTACCAGAGCACACGGGCAGGAAATTACAAGAAACACCAGCGCCCGGTAGATCCAGCCGCTGAACGGTTCATGCAACACAACTGGCGGTAAAATCGCTAACGCCGCTGCAATGATTACAACCGCAGGCGTATAGTACTGGGCAAAACGGGTAATAAAATTTTCTGCTTTCGCTTTTTTACTGCTGGCATTTTCCACAAGGTTCAGAATTTTTGCTACCGTTGAATCCTCGTATTCTTTTTCTACCCGAACAAGCAGGACACCCGACATATTAATACAGCCGCTCAATACACTGCTGCCCGGTTTCACTTCCTGCGGAAGCGATTCGCCGGTTAATGCCGCCGCATCCAGCATCGATTGGCCTTCCAGTACAACCCCGTCTAACGGAATCTTCTCCCCGGGACGAATCTGGATTACATCACCGGCAAGTACTTCCTCCGGTGCAAAATCCACATACCGACCGCCTTCTCTGACATGAGCCACTTCCGGCCGGATATCCATTAAATCAGTAATCGAGCGTCGAGACCGTTCCACCGCATACTCCTGGAACAGTTCACCCAGCTGATATAACAGCATAACCATAACACCTTCCGGATATTCCCCCACACAGAAGGCCCCGATTGTAGCAATAGACATTAAAAAGTTCTCGTCAAAGACCTGACCGCGCAGAATATTTTTCCCCGCGCGCAGCAGCACTTCGCCGCCCACAATCAAATAGGCTGCCAGATACAAGGCAAACGATATCACACTGCTATTTGTAATAAACAGTGCCGCCAGAAACAATACGGCGCTGACACCGATTTTTCCCAGCGTCTGTTTCATTTCTTCGGTGAATCGCCCGCTATTCTGTTTTTCTTTCACAATTACCGGCTCTATCGCTTCATCACCAGCATGATGGTTATGACCGCAGCTGCACGATTCTCCGTGCGTATGCGGATGATTATGGGTATGTGTGCAGTTACACGCTTCCCCGTGATGATGTTCATGATTCGAATGATCATGGCCGCAGCCGCATGTGTCCTCATGATGATGCACTTCGGCAGAAGGTCGGCGTTTTTTACCGGCTGTCTCCTTCTCCGAAACAACAACTCCCGGCTCCATCTGTTTTATCAGTATATCTGCCAGAACCATCCCATTTTGCAGGCTTGCCTCATCCTTTGCTGTGACAATCAGCTTTTTTGCCATAAAATCGATAATAACCTGATCAAAATAAGGAACCTCGCATAAATGCCGTTCCAGTTTTGCTGCACAGTT
>DAISWV010000318.1:0-1652 GCA_036826195.1 Peptococcaceae bacterium
ATACAAGGGGGCGGCAGTATGGCGCGGGAACAGCAAATGCATGATATGACAGAACAGAAAGAGAAGGCGGTTCTGGTTTTATTGCCGGAACCTCGGGAAAACTGGCAGGAGGAAGAGCTTTATCACGAACTGGCAGAGCTGGCCCGCACGGCCGGGCTTGAGGTAATGGACTGCCTGGTTCAGCACCGCAATGCGCCGGATGCGGCTTACTGCATCGGCCGCGGTAAAATGGAGGAGCTTCGGCAGCTATGCATGATGTACGATGCCGATTGCGTAATTTTTGATCGCCAGTTATCGCCATCCCAGTTATTCAATTTAGGTCAGGTGCTGGATGTAAAAGTACTGGATAAAACCATGCTGATTCTGGATATTTTTGCCCAGAGGGCGCGAAGCCGCGAAGGCAAACTGCAGGTGGAGCTGGCTCAGGCTACCTATTTGCTGCCAAGGCTTTTAGGCCAGGGGATGAATTTATCCCGGCAGGGCGGCACCAGCAAAGGCGGAGGGGTAGGCACCAGAGGCCCCGGGGAAACCAAGCTGGAAACCGACCGCCGGCGTATCCGGCAGCGGATTCAGATTATCGAGCAGGATTTAAAAGAGGTGCGCAAACATCGTGCGGTTCAGCAAAAGAGCAAACTGCGCAATCATTTGCCGCTGGTAGCCCTTGTGGGCTATACCAATGCAGGGAAGTCATCTCTGTTAAACAGCATTACCGATGAGCAGATTTATGCGGAGGATCAGCTGTTTGCAACGCTGGATCCTACTACCAGAGCCTTTTATCTGCCAAACGGCAGTAAGGCGCTTTTAACCGACACGGTAGGCTTTATCCGCGATCTGCCTCCGCAGTTAATTGAGGCGTTCAAGGCAACGCTGGATGAACTGCACTATGCGGATTTACTGCTGCATGTGGTGGATATCAGCAACCCGAACTTTGATAACCAGCTGGAAGCGGTAGAAGGGATTTTACAGCAGCTTGGGCTGGAGGAAAAGCCAAGGGTATATGTGTTTAATAAAATTGACCGGTTAGAAGAAATACCTCCGGTAAGTGCGCGGCTGGAACGGGAAAGCTGCTGTTATATCTCGGCAGAGCAGAAGCTGAATCTGGAAGGCCTGATGCATATCATCGAAAGCCGCCTGATGCAGAATATCACCTGCCGCATTGTGCTGCCGATGACAAAAGGCGGCCTTTTAAACCAGGCTTACGGAGCCGGACAGGTGGAAAATCTGGAATATACCGAGGATGCCATTCTTTTTACGTGGAGCGGGCATAAGGAAAATCTGCCGCCGCAGCTTACCCAATATATAGAAACTACAGTATAAAAACAATATGGAGTCGAAACACAAATGAACGAATATTTTTTAAGTTTAAAACATAAATATCATATCAGCGACGGGCTGATGGACGAGATTACAAAAGCATACGATGCAGTACAGCCGTACTGGATGACTGTAAACAACAATACCGCCACAGCACAGATTAAAATTCTGAATGCCTTTCAGAAAAACCAGGCATCGGATTTCCATTTAAACGGTTCTACCGGTTACGGGTATGGGGATACCGGCCGTGATATTTTAGAATTAATCTGGGCCGATATCTTTAAAGCTGAAAAAGCACTGGTGCGTTCCAATATTGCATCGGGCACCCATGCACTGGC
>DAISWV010000319.1:0-1562 GCA_036826195.1 Peptococcaceae bacterium
ATCCGCTACGGACGCTTAGATGCCTCCGATGATGAAGTGATTGCGGCAGCAAAACTGGCCAATGCACACAGCTTTATTCAGCACCTGCCGGATGGCTACCAGACCATTCTGACTTCCGACGGTACCAACTTAAGCCAGGGGCAGCGCCAGTTATTAGCCATTGCCCGCGCCGCCGTTGCCAACCCGACCGTGCTGATTTTAGACGAAGCCACCAGCTCTATTGATACCCGTACCGAATTATTAATCGAGCGCGGTATGGACCAGCTCATGCAGGGCCGCACCGTATTCATTATTGCACACCGGTTATCCACCGTACGCAACGCCGACCAGATTCTTGTTTTAGAACACGGCCAGATTATTGAACAGGGCAATCACGATTCCCTGCTGGCTCAAAAAGGCAAATACTATCAGCTGTATAACGGCATGTTTGAATTAGACTAAAACACAAAACAGGAGCCAATGCAGATTACTGCAAAAGCTCCTGTTTTTTTGTACGTAAATTCCGGCAGGCGTTATGCCCAGATTGCTCCAATCAGCATTAAAAGCAGCATCAGAATAACATTGGACAGAATATACACCGCAAACACCGCAATGGCAATGGTGCTTTTATCAAAATCCTTTTTCCACCACACCATCAGCAGCATCGCCGTTATAATATTAGATGTAATAAATGTAATCAGCGCTGTGCCGGGTATGCCTCCATAAATAAGTGTACCATTCTGCACTACCTTCAGAACCTCCCTGATAGATAGCACAAAAAATACTGCCGGTAAAACAAACGCCATCCATTTCTGCGGCCGTTTTACCAGAAAATACTGAAACACCAGAACCGCAGCCATCACTAGAACACTCTGCGCTGATACCATAATCCCTTCCATTTGTTAAATCCTCCTGTTTTATTGAACAATCACTTTGACGCAAATTTCTCTTTTAAAAATGCAGCGGCTTCTTCACTGTCAATTAACGATAAGGTCGTTTCTTTATAAAAACATATAATGCAGTCTTCATAGCGAAGAATCAGTCGCCCCTCTATCCATTGCGATACGCCTGCACCGTAATCATAATCGGCCAGAGGCATATTTCCAGCTGAGCCGAGACCTCGTTTTAACAGTGTCGTCATCTGATTATCCAGCTGACCTTCGGTGCCGTACCAGATACCGTAATCAAGGGTAACGGCATCTGCCATATCTTCAAGGCCGGTATTGGTAGAGTCACAGTAACGATAACCGATTTTGCCGTTTTCTTTTACCTGAAAATACCGATACTGCTGAACAGGTACGCCAAAATCCTCCAGCGTAAGCGGAGCTTCGCCGGTATCTACCGTTTCCTGCTTTACATAATCATATTTCACTGCTCTCTGCTGAAGCTGGTATTCTTCCAGAATGGTCGGGCCAATCGCCAGAACAAATAACACAACCAGCAAAAATAATCCGATTCCACCGAAACGACGCATACCAAATCCCTCCTCTTTGCTGTTGTTCTAACTATAACAAATATTCAGGTATTTTACAATCCTCATTACAGGTTTTTCATGTATTATTTTAAAGAACGCAGGAACAGAC
>DAISWV010000320.1:0-1560 GCA_036826195.1 Peptococcaceae bacterium
CCACATCATTTATGCCTGACGGAAGAAGCGGTACGTACCTACGATACAAATACCAAAGTAAATCCTCCATTACGTCGTGAAGAAGACAGACTGGCTCTGTTTGCGGCGTTAAAAGAGGGTGTGATTGACTGTGTGGCAACTGATCATGCACCGCACACCATTCAGGATAAAGATGTAGAATATGCTATTGCGTCCAACGGGATCAGCGGGCTGGAAACCGCAGCTGCATTAATCTGGACCAACTTTGTAGCAACCGGTCAGATGAGCGCGATGGAAATGGCAAATGCTATGAGCAAACGCCCTGCAGAAATCCTGGGTATCGAAAAAGGCACTCTGGAAGCAGGCCGCATGGCAGATATCGTAGTTTTAAATCCGGATGCAGAAAAAGCCGTAGACCGCAGCGAATTCTATTCGAAAGGCAAAAATACACCATTTGACGGCACTGTATTAAAAGGCTGGCCGGAACTGGTTGTAAAAGGCGGCAGAGTGGTTCTGAATCAGGGCACATTATGCTAAGCTAAGAGGAGTGTAAGCAGCAATGAACGATAAATTAATCGTAGCACTGGATTATGCAACAGAAAAAGATGCTATGGCACTGGTAAATCAGCTGGGCGATGCCGTAAGCTATTACAAAGTGGGTCTGGAACTGTTTTTAAATACCAGAGGTAGTGTTGTAGATTTAATCAAGGCACAGAATAAAAAAGTGTTCCTGGATTTAAAATTTCACGATATTCCAAACACCGTGGCACAGGCGGTAGCCTGGGCAGCATCCTTAGGGGTAGATATGTTTACCCTGCATTCCTCCGGCGGTGAGGAAATGATGCGCAGAAGCGTGGAAACTGTAAACGAAGTCTGCGAACGCTTACATGTAAAACGTCCAAACATGGTAGGGGTAACCATCCTCACCAGCTTTGACGAAGCAGGCATTGCAAAAGTAGGCTATAAAGATAAAATTGCCGATACTGTGCTGAACCTGGCAGGGCTTTGCAAAGAATCCGGCATGAGCGGTATTGTATGCTCTCCGCACGAAGCAGCTAATATTAAAGCTACCTTCGGCAAAGACTTTATTGCCGTATGCCCTGGTATTCGTCCGGTATGGGCAGCCGCAGGCGATCAGAAGCGCATTACCACACCGGCCGATGCGATTAAAATCGGCGTGGATCATATGGTAGTCGGCCGTCCAATTACCAAAGCTGAAAATCCGTACGAAGCAGCTTTAAAAGTGATTGAAGAAATCAAAAGTGTTATGTAAATGCTGATAACCAATCGAACGCCCTCACAGAATATTTCTGAGAGGGCGTTTTTATGCTGCCTGTTATGCGATGCCGTTGCATATCTGCAATAAAGTCATGTATAATAAAGAAAACAGAAGCAGGAGGTACAGGCTATGGGAATGGTTTTATTAACTGCACTTGGTGTAGGCGGAGCTACAATTATTGGTGCGCTTTTAGGCGTTATTTTTAAAGACATCTCACATAAATTCAGTGATATTGTATTAAGCTTTGCAGCAGGGGTTATGCTGGCTGCTGCAGTATTGGGGCTGATTCTGCCCTCACTGGA
>DAISWV010000321.1:0-1538 GCA_036826195.1 Peptococcaceae bacterium
GCACCTTCGCTCGAAATGACAAGGTGTTGCCTTCTGGTCGGGTGGTCGAAATGACGAAGCGAACGAAAAACACATAAACAAAACGAAAAGCAGCGGATCATCCGCTGCTTTTTTATATACCTCTTTGTTATACAATTTTGCTGCCGCTGCTATTTGCGATTTAGCCGGCTGCTTAAGCGGTTAGCAATAAAACTCGCGGCATGGTTTTGTTATCGAGGATGTGCAGAAATACTTTTGCAGACTGCTTGCACAGAAGGGGCGTTTACGGTATTCTAAATATAACGGTAACAGTATAGACGTTTACACAGGGAGGCGAATGGTTATGAAAAATCCAACAAAATCTGCTATGATTGTGATTGATATGGAACGGGGCTTTCTTGAGCCGGAATCGGCACATTGTATCCGCACTGCAAAGGCGACGGTGCCGGCATGCAGCAGGGCCATGGCTATGGCACGGGAAAAGGGAATTCCGGTGTTTCTGGTAAACCGGATTTACCGGGCAAACGGATGCGATGTGGAATCCACCCGGTATCATACCTGGATAGCAGGCGGCAAGGCGATGACGCCGGGCAGTACCGGGCTTTTAAGTTATGAGATGCCTGAGGGCATGGAGCCGCAGCCTGGGGATTATACCCTGATTAAACCGCGGTTCAGTGCGTTTTTTCAGACCGAACTGGATCTGATTCTGCGCCGGCTGCGTGTGGAAACGGTAATTTTAACCGGCACTACCACGCCAAACTGCATCCGCACAACCTGTTATGATGCCGTATCACTGGATTACAATGTGGTGATTCTGCCGGAGTGCTGTTCGGCACAGACGGAGGAAATCCAGCGGGTCAATATGGAGGATATGGAGCGCATTGGCGCCAAGCTGCTGACACTGGAGGAATTTGCAGCCTATGATGCATCCAGCTGTCCGTCTCTGGTGCAGGAGGTCTGTGCGGCAGTGGCACAGGATGAAACGAATCCGGAGTAATAGAATCAACGCTTGCGAATAGAATACAGGGTGAATGTAACAATGAAAATAATTGCAAAAATTCAGAATGATTTTCCGGAAAAGTTTGGTGTTCCGCGGCAGAGCGGGCTGGTGGAAAGTTTAAAAGCCAAAATTGTATTTGAACCGGAATATCGCAATATCGATGCTCTGCGCGGGCTGGACGGATATTCGCATATCTGGCTGATCTGGCAGTTTTCGGAGGCGGTGCGGGATACCTGGTCGCCAACGGTGCGGCCGCCGCGGCTTGGGGGCGATGTGCGGCAGGGGGTATTTGCCACCCGGTCGCCGTTTCGGCCAAACCCGATTGGGCTGTCGTCGGTGAAACTGGAAGCGGTGGAAGTGGATGAAACGCTGGGGCCGGTGCTGGTGATTTCCGGTGCCGATTTAATGAACGGCACACCGATTTATGATATTAAGCCGTATCTGCCTTTTACCGACAGCCATCCCGATGCAGTGGGCGGCTTTGCTGATGCATTTGTCGATTACGGGCTAGAGGTGCATGTTCCGGAAGAGATGCTGGCCCTGGTGCCGGAAGACAAAC
>DAISWV010000322.1:0-1531 GCA_036826195.1 Peptococcaceae bacterium
GAAGAACATACCGCTTATCTGGACGGTGAAGAATTGACGCTAACGGTTCGGGAGTTTGATTTGCTGTATAAATTGCTGTCGTATCCGAAAAAAACATTTACACGTGCAAAGCTGATGGAGGAGTTCTGGGAAGCGGATAGTGCATCGGGGCCTCGTGTAGTGGATGTGTATATTACAAAGCTGCGGGATAAGCTTTCGGCGTGTGACGATTTTGAAATCGTGACGGTTCACGGCCTGGGGTATAAGGCGGTGCCGAAATGAGTGAAGATGGAAACAGAAAAGAGAAACCTAAAATCGGACGCAGCCTGTTTTCACCGCGGCGTTATCTGATATTTTTTCTGCTGATTGCCTTTGTGGTAACCACCTGTTTTCTGCTGTTCCTGCACTTTCTGGAGATTCGTGCCGAGGATGTGCATAAGGCAGCGATTCTGACCTTTGGCAATGTGCTGTTTTTAAGTTTTTTAGGTGCCACATTTGACGGCATCCGGCAGAAATACACGGTAGAAAAACCGGTACGGCAGATTTTAGATGCTACACAGCGTCTTACGAGAGGGGATTTTTCGGTACGCATTGAACACAGTCAGGATCCGCTTCGGCACAATGAATTTGATGTTATTATTGCCGATTTTAATAAAATGGCGGAGGAACTTTCCGGTATCGAAACACTGCGTACTGATTTTATTGCCAGTGTATCTCATGAACTGAAAACACCGCTGGCGGTTATGCAGAATTATGCCACACTGTTACAGGCACCGGATTTACCGGAAGAAAAACGAATTGAATATGGCCGTGCTATTGCGGAGGCCTCCAGGCGGTTATCGGAATTGATTACCAATATTCTGCGGCTCAATAAACTGGAAAACCAGACTATTTTTCCAGACAGCATCCGGTTTAATCTGGGCGAACAGCTGCGGGAATGTGTACTTTCTCTGGAGGATGTGTGGGAGCAGAAGGAACTGGACCTGGATATCGATATTGATGACGTGATGCTGAATGGTGATCCGGAACTTTTGACACTGGTATGGAACAATTTGCTGTCAAACGCGATGAAATTCACCGGACCGGGCGGTTTAATCGGTGTAACGGTAAAAGAGGAAGAACAATGGGCTGTGGTTTCGGTGCGGGATACCGGCTGCGGTATGACAGCGGAAACCGGGCGGCATATTTTTGAAAAGTTTTATCAGGGTGATTCTTCTCACAGTTCACAGGGCAATGGGCTGGGGCTGGCACTGGTAAAACGCGTGATTGATATTATGAACGGCGAGATTTCTGTGGAAAGCGCTCCGGGTGTAGGCAGTGCATTTACAGTTCGCTTGCCGAAGTGATTTAAAATAAGTGTAAGTAATGATGTTTAAGTGGTAATTGTATTGCAGGATAAATGGGAGTATTTTTATGATTCGTAACATACATCAGTCAGATAAGGGCTTTTCCTACACCTATTCTGCCAGACAGCAGGAGGATGTACAGGCCATTCGTCAGAAATATCTGCCGAAAGAAGAAGATAAAATGGTGCAGCTTCGCAAACTGGATC